>SLSR01000094.1 GCA_007130365.1 Lentisphaeria bacterium | reverse complement strand
GCCGAGAATGGTCTGCAGCATGTTGTTGAAATCATGCGCGACCCCTCCCGCCAGACGGCCGATCGCCTCCATTTTTTGCGACTGGCGAAGCTGGTTCTCCAGCTTCCTGCGCGCCTCCTTCACCCTCCGGCTTTCGGTAATGTCCAGCATCAGGCCGCGCATTCTGCACGGCCTGCCGTCTTTCATGTCCACTTGAACCACGTCGCGCAACCAGACGTAGTCGTCGTCCTTCCGGCGGAATCGGTACTCGAACTCGTGCGCCTCCCCCCTGGCCGTGCATTCGGCGCAATAGGCGGAGGCCCAATGCCGGTCGTCCTCGTGCAGCCGGTCGATCCAGAACTGCAAGTTTGTCCATTCCGCAGGTTCGTACCCGAGAATTCTGCCGACTTGCGGCGCCACATAAGTCCAGCGGTCGCTTGCGATATCGTACTCCCAAAGGATCGCGTCGCCGCCTTCCGCCAGTTGCCGGTACTTCTCCTCGCTGCGGTGCAGAGCCTCGACCATCCCGATTTTATGCAGAGCGAAGGCCAGGTCGTCAACCAGCTCGATGAACAAATCCTGCTCCATGCCGTCATGCGCAAACTTGGCCGGCACCGAAGCCACCAGATATCCATAGTCGCGCCCTTCATGGCGCAGAGCCGCCGCCAGACCGGCCATTTCCCGATTCCCGCCGGACAGCAGGCATTCCGGACACTGCTCCGCGGTGCGTTCGGCGACAAACAACTGTTCGCCTGCCCGCAGTCGTTCCAGGCACCGGGGTCGCCAGCCGTTGGCGAGTTTTTCGGGGACGTCCTCGAATTGCCGATCCGCGAACCCGGCCTGGGCCAGCTCGCGGCAGCCGCCGTCCTTGTCGGTCAGCATGATCCATACATTGAAATAGCCCAGGGTTTCAACCAGGTTGACCACCGCTCGCTCAAGGAGTTTGCGTTCGTCGTCCTCGCGCACGATCAACTGGTTGACATTGCGAATAGCCAGCAGCACCTGGTTCAAATGCCGCTCCCGCTCCTCGGCGGCCCGGCGCTCTCCCAGCTCGCGATTCAGCTCCCTGGCGCGAACAGCCACTCTTTTCCGCAGGGTGACCGACCAGAGAAACATGCCCAGGGCAACTGCGGTGGCCAGAGCCAGGCTCAGAACCAGGGCGCGAACAAGCCGCCGCCAGCCCGGCTCGTCCCGCAGATAGACGCCGAACCACTGGTTGCGCAAGTCGTCGAGTCGGCCGCTGGTCTCGATCATCTTCAAGCCCTCGTTGAGCCGGGCCAGAAGCAGAGCGTCATCCTGCCGCACCGCGAAAGAGAAGGGGCGCGGGTAGAAAACCTGCGGCAGCAGTCTGACCTGTTCCCGCAAACCCATGGCTTCAAGGAAGTGCAGCCCCTGCAGGCGGGGCAGGAGAGCGGCCGCGAAGGGAGGCTCGGGCTCGGCCAGCAGGTTGATCATGTCAACCGAGTTTTCAACCGCGGTCAGGCGGGCGGTCGGGAGATCGCGGGCGACGGTTTCCTGCATGACGTCCCCCTGCTGCACCAGCACCGGCCGACCCGCCAGATCCTCGAGAGTGCGCACCGTGGATTCGCGCGGCGTGAATATACCGTACGAAACCACATCGTAGGGCACGGAGAACATCATGGTTTCACGCCGGTTCGGGCTCGACGAAACTCCGCACAGAATATCGATCTCCCCCGCCTCGAACTGCCGCACCGCCTGGTTCCAGGGGAGCAGGCGAAAGTCAACCGTCAACCCCTGCTCCTCGGCCACCGCCCGCAGCACCTCCACATGAAAGCCGGTGGCGCGATTGTCCTGAACAAACTGGTAGGGCGGATAGTCGTGATCTCCGGCCGCAATCAATACCCGAGCCGCCGGGACTGACTCATTCGACTGAGGTTGAGCCGTGGCAAGACCGGGCAGAATCAAGATTGCCAGCCAGCCCACGGCGGCCGCCGAAAAACATTTTCTTCCTGTCCCTGACATACTTCCACCGGCCTTTCCAGCCTGATTAATCGATGCGAACTGATCCATGCGCGATTATGCAAACAGTTGGATTCTTGTTCCTGATGACAAATTGCGAATTGCAGATTGCAAATTCATTGCCTATTCAGCTTGTCCGTCTTCCGTAATCGCCAGCAACGCCTGCCGCACTTGTTCAGCCCATTGCCGCCGCTGCTCCTCGTCAAGTCGCGCCGGCACCTGGATCGGCGATCCGATCATAAAGTCAACCCGACTGAACGGTTTTGGGATCTGGGTTCGATCCCAGCCCTTCAACTGCCAGCGCCGAGGCGCGTTCAGACTGATCGGCAGGATCGGGCAGCCGGTCATCTGCGCCAAGGCCACCACGCCAGGCTGCACCTGGTATTTGGGGCCGCGCGGCCCGTCCGGAGTCAAGGCCACCGAAAGTCCGGAAGCCAACTGCTTCTTGAGTATGCGCAAAGCCCTGGCGCCGCCCTTGCTCGACGAGCCGCGCACCGGCACGAACCCGAAAAATCGCATGTAGCGGGCGGCATATTCACCATCCCGCGAATCGCTGGCCAGAATCGCAATGCGCCGGCGCCGACGACGCGGCGTCAGCAACGGCGCAAACAACAGACGGTTGTGCCAGACCACAATGATCGAGGGCAACGGCTCTTTTTTTGACAATGTACCTTCGGGATCGACAACCCGCAACCGCAAAGTCAGGCGCAGCAGCCAGGCAAAAAATCCGACTATACTATACACGCAGACCGGCAGTTCGCGCCTGCCCTTTAAAAAGTTCAGTCGGCGGCGAGACTTTACGGGCTTCCGCCTTTCTGAGTTTTCACCATTCCTTTCGCTTTCGATATTCATAGCCCGACTCCTCGCGCTGCCGAACTTGTTCGCCCGACCACTTTGGCCAGACTTTCCGGCGGCTTGCGGGTTCGCCCGAACCAGTTGGCCAGCAGTTCCTCGCCAAGCGCCAGAAGAAACGCGAACAGCAAGAGCCACGGCCACAAGGCTCGGCCGCGTTCAAGCAGCCGCAGATGATCCGCCTGCCGCGGCCAGTCGCCGGCCTGCCAAACCCGATCGGCCGGCAGGCCGAAAGCCAACTCCCGTGGCGGCAAATAGTCGAAACGCAACTCGGTCTCCGGCAAATTGACCGCCACCGTGCGCTCCCGGCCGCCTGCCCGCAAACGATAGTGTCCGATCCGCTCGAAGCCATTGATCATGAACGGCCTGGCCGAATCCGGCCGGGACAGCGTGAGGGACTGCCGCTCCCCGGCCGGACTCTCGATCTCGACCGCCAATTCCAGTTCGTCGCCGGGCCAGAACCAGGGCCAGGGCTCGCCCACTCGAAGCGTCGCCTCGCGTCTGCCTCTCCCCAGGCCGTGGCCAATCATTTCCTGCAACCCCACCACGAACAGGGGCGACAAAGCCCAGTCTGAACATGCCCGATCCAGACCGACCGAGCTGACCCACAGCCGCCCCTTGCCGACATCGATCCCCCAGAGAAACGGCGAGCCGTCGGCATAGCTCAATATTCGCCCGGCCGCTTCCGGCAGGTCGGCGAACTGCCAGCGCCGCCGCGTCGGCACTTGCAGGCCGAACGGCAGGATGCGCTTGATTCTCGCCTCCAAAGGATGCGGCCGCCCTTCGCCCTCAAGCAGCGTTTCGATTTGCAGCTCGGAATGTGCCAGCAGCCGCGAGCGCAGTCGGGCGAAGCCGCCGAAGCGGTTGAAAAAATCGGCTTCCTCTGGATCACCGGCGGGAAACACCGCAACCGTGGCTCCCGCGCCGGCCAATTCCCGCAGTCGTCGCACAGCCGCGGCCGAGAGTCCGCCATAGCCATTGACCAATGCCACATCCACAATGCCGCCGTCGAACTCTTCGGGAAATTGATTCATGGCCAGCCGCTTTGGCGGCCGACTGGTGCGCCCGAAGCGTCCGACCGCCAGCGCCCGCCGCAGCGCCGCCGCCCCCTGGCCTGCCGCTTCATCGGACGACCGGTCAAGCAACAGAACCCCCATCTCGTGCCGCCGCGGCAGACTGAAGAAGAAAGCATTGTCCTCGGCAAAGACATCCTCGCTCAGGCGCAGCGAACCGACGATTTCGGGAAGCTCCGGAGGCAAGGTCAACGGCGCGACCAGGCTGGCGGTCGCGCCCTGCTCCGGCGCCAGCCGCACCGTCAGGCTGTGCCGCTCTTCATCGTCGAGCAACAGACGCAGCCTGACCTCGCCGATGAAATCGCGGGCCGCCCGCAACTCGGCCTGTCCGCGCAGCAGTTCGCCGCCGCGGTTCGCCGGCTCGACCACCGGCTCGAAGTCCGCAATCCCCGCATTGGCCAGAACGCCCGGCCGAACTCGATTGAAAAAAAGCATCGTGCCCTCCCCGATCTCGGACGGCAAGCGCTCCAAACCGTCGTCCGGCCAGGCATGAGTCCGGAAGTCGCTGAACAAATGAAGTTCCAGGCCGGCGGCGGCCACTTCGGAAGGCAGTCGGCGCAGGACTTCGCGGGTCGCGCCCTGCATATTTACCGAACCGTAGCCCGGCGCGATCTCCGCCAGAGCGGCGCGAACCCGGGCATGGTCGGAAACCGGGGGGAACAAAAGGAAGCGCGGCTCGGTATCGGCCGCGACCACCGCCACCCGATCGCCGGGACGCAGAGAGTCGATCAACTCGAAGACCCACCCTCGGGCCTGCTCGAAAAGCGCCACATCCTCGGTCAGGCGCATGCCGGCTCCAGTATCGAGAACCACCACCAGGGTTCGCCGCTGGCTGCCGACGAACCCGAAATGCCGCAAAGTCGGGCGGGCGAAGGCCAGCGTCAGCAGCAGCACGAGGGCTACGCGCAGCAGCAGGAGCAGCCAGTTGGAAAGGCGCCGCGAACGCCGCGTATAGACCATGGCCTGCCGGAGAAAGCGGGTCGTCCCGAGAGGCACCAGACTGGGCCGCCGCCGATGCAGCAGATGAAGGAAGACCGGCAACACAGCGGCCGCGGCCGCAAACAGATAGATTGGCGCGAGAAATACCGGCATCCTAACCTTTCACCTGCTGGTCAAGAATTCCCCAACATGGCAAACGGAGAAGCCCGCTGCCCGCGAGGACGCAAGCGCTCCAATGTAATTGACGCTAATCCACAGCCATCCCATGGGACGGCGGAATGATGGGATAATGGAAGTTTGGAATGGTGGGTTAAGTACGGCCAATCCGTGAAAAACCGCTTTCCCGCCCAGTTTTCCAAAACCCCAGTTCAGGTTCTTGGATATGCCCGTAAAAGTCATAAGTTCCTTGCCCCAACATTCCAACATTCCACGATTCCAATATTCCATGGGATGACAGTGACGCTAATCTGGATCATGCGCAATTGCTGTTCCCTGGCTGTGCCTTTGACCTGTGTAGATCTGCGTGATCTGTGGTTTGCGTTCCCCTTTACCTGAACCTGGCACGTCCGTCGCGGCGGGCCAGGTGACGACTGGCCAGGCGGCTGGCCGAACTCTCGCCGCTGGCCAGGCAGTAGTCGATGTCGAGATTGGCGCAGATCGCCCGGCACTGTCGGAGAAAGTCGCCGACCGCCTGCTGATAGGCATGGCGGATTTCGCGCGGTTCGGCGGTCACCCGGGCACCGCTCTCCATATCCTCGAAAGTACCCGCCCCGACAAACGGGAACTCGATCTCCACCGGATCGAGAACGTGATAGACCATCACATCGTGATGCCGCCGGCGAAAATGGGAAAGCGCCTTGTCAACCGCCGGCAGATCGTCGAACAGATCGCTGATAATCGCGATTACCGCCCTCCTCTGCAAGTGTTCCGCCAGCCGGTGCAGGGTGTCGGCCAGGCTGGTCGGCCTGGCGGGCTCGTGCTGCAGCAGCTTTTCGGCGATGATCCGCAGCTGCCGCCGCCCGGGACGCGCCGGCAGCTCGCAAATCCTCTCGGTGTCGAAAAGAGTAAAACCGACACTGTCGTGCTGCTGCATCGTGACATAGGCCAAGGCCGCCGCCAGACGACAGGCGAAATCGTATTTCGACATCCCCTCCCCGCGAAAGGCCATCGAACGGGAACCGTCGACCAGCAGATACACCCGCAGATTGCGCTCCTCCTCGTACTGCCGCACATAAAGTCGTTCGTTGCGGGCGTACACCTTCCAATCCAGATGCTTCAAGTCGTCGCCGCTGACATATTGCCGGTAGTCCGCGAACTCGACGCTGAAGCCGCGATTCGGACTGCGATGCATGCCCTGCAGGTTGCCTTCGACCGTAAACCGCGAACCGATAGTCAAGTTCCGCAAATGGGCAAGGTCGCGGGAATTCAGCAATTGACGGATCGCGTTTTGCATGAAGGAAAGTTAGTCCGACTATCGCGACTTTCCATCCTGTTCGACAGTAGTCGCTTTCGCAATCAACCCCCGGCGGACAGGCATTGCCGCATGGCCTTAGCCCCGGCAGGGCTGCATCATCCCAGCCCCAGGCCTGTCTGCGTGCGGACACGCACAGGCAGGCCGCGTATCTGCACCACCGTCGATATTTCACGGAATCAGGGTCACTGCCTCAAGCGTGATTGCGCAAATGCAACTCCGGCGGGCCGGGTCGCAGATAATGCTGCCGCAGCAGATACTCCACCCTGTACTTGCGGGCATAATGGTGAAGCAGGGTAAGCGGAACGATCAGCGGCAAGTGTCCGTGCCGGTATTGCTCGATCAGCTCCAGCGCCTCCCGCTTTTCATCGGCGCTCAAATCCAGCTTGAAATAGCCGAGCGCATGCATCATGGCGTTGGTATGGCGGGCCGGCGTTGGGACTTTACCCAGCGCCTCCATAAACTGTTTGACATAGACCTGCGCCAGTTCCCCGAACGGACGCTCTCCCGCCTGCGCCACCAACCTGCCAAGCGCCGACACCGCCGAAACCCGATGCGCCATCAGAGACAGCTTGTGGCGGGCATGAAACTCGACCAGGGCAGGTGCCGGCCTCGACACCCCCAGCACCAGATCGCGCCAGCGTGAAAAGGCAAAGACGCGCTCGATAAAATTCTCCCGCAACCCCGCGTCGTGCAGCCTGCCCTCCTCCTCCACCGGCAAGTCGGGAAAGCGCTCGACCACCGCCCGGGCAAACAAGCCGACCCCGACCTTGGCCGCCATCCCGGACTGATTGTAGACCTTGACCCGAAACAATCCGCTGCTTGGAGAATTGCTCTTGAACACGAACCCGCAGAGGTTCTCGGCCGCCAGCTCCTCGACCCGGCGCGCGGCCCATTCGCGCATCCGCCGACTGTGGTCGACCCCGCTTTTCGGCGCCACCAGCCGCGGCTGCTCCGGATCGCCAATCAGCCGCATCGACTCGCGCGGCACCGGCAGTCCGCACTCCACCTCCGGACAGACCGGCACGTATTCCACGAACCGACTAAACACATCGGTCAGGAAGCGGTCGCGCTTATGTCCGCCGTCATAGCGCACAGGCTGCCCCAGCAGACAGGAACTGATGCCGATTCTGATTTTCCCCAACTCGTTTTGCTCGACTGTATTTTGCTTTGCCATGTCAATGCGCTCCCCGTTTATCGGTTGACTGCAAAAGTGGCGAAGGACAGATCGCCCTTTTTCATGAATTGATCGGATTGGCCTCCTGCCCTGCTTGCAAATCCATTGATTCCGATTATTTTAAAAACTTCATTTCATTTTCGCGCCGATTCACGGAGAGGTGACAGAGCGGCCGATTGTGCAGCATTGGAAATGCTGTGTACCCTTACCGGTACCCAGGGTTCGAATCCCTGCCTCTCCGCCAGT
>SLSR01000043.1 GCA_007130365.1 Lentisphaeria bacterium | reverse complement strand
TGACGCCAGCAAAACCAGCATCCCAGCCAGGACTACGATGACAGCCGCACGAAGCGAAAGGTCTCGCCGCCTAACGACCAGGCGGTCTCCAGGCCGACGTGCCGCTGGGGGACCGAAGCTGCCCAGGATATCCCGTGAGTTCCCCTTCTCGCGGGTCACTCGACGATCAGGAGGCCGGCCATCCCGCCCCGCTCGTGACCGGGGACCGAGCAATAGAATCGGTATTCGCCTGGTTCCGTCGGTGTAAACTCTACGGTCCCGACTTCCCCCGCCGCCGCCGCCTGTAGCGAGCCACCGTATAAAGCCATCTCTTCGACTTGCAGGCGAGTTCCTGAATGGTATTTGGCCTCGACCTCCAGAACCGCCTCCGGGGGCAGTTGCGGATAGCCCTCGATAATCCAGCCCGAAACCGCCGCCCGCAACTCGGTTTCCGCTTCCCAGCCCGTTTCGGCGCGCGCCAAATCCAGCCGCCCCGTCAATCCGAGAGCTTCGCAGCCCATGGTCGCGGTGCGGACTTCGCCAAGCTTCAAATCGAACCACAGCCGGGGAGCCTCGACCACTCCGGCCGCAGTCAATTGCAGACGAATCGGCTCCGTACTGTCCGCCCCCGCCGGCGCCAGCCACCGGCCCGGCTGATTCGAAACCAGCTCCAAAGCGCCGGCCAACTTCCGCCGAGGCAAATCGAACCCGCCGACGCCATGCAAGGCGAGATCGGCCATGGCCAGGTTCAGTCCGCCGGACAGTTTGCGGTCGGCGGGAAGCAGGGAAAGCCGGAGATCGCCAACCAGTCGCTCTCCTCCGTAATCGGCCAGCCATTGCGGCAGAAGCCGTTTATCCAAGGTCAGATCAAGTCGAGCCGACAAGCGCCAATCGCGCTGCCCCCCGATCTCCAAAGAAAAATCCAACTCGTCCGCGAAGCCGTCCAGCCGGCCTATCCTCCCCTGTTCCAGAATCAATCCATCACGGTCGGCCGCCAGCCTCGCCCGCAGCGCAAGCGCCACTTCCTCTCCCAGCAGCTCCCGCGACAGGACAAGCCGCTCCACCGCCAATTCTTCAATCAGCAACGGCGGCAGCCGCCATTGCCAGGCCAGGTCAGCCCAGTCGAAATCCTCCCTTTCATCCTCCCGCTCCCGACCGGCCGGCATTCGCCCCCAGGAAACCCGCCGCGCCGTCAAGGCGGAGACCTGAACCGTACGCCTGAAGAGCAATTCGGACCACGACCAGCGCAAACGCAGATCGTCGAGATCCAGCCATCTCCCCTCGCGATCTTCCAGGCGGATTCCGGCAACCTTCAGCTCGAAAGGCAGCCGCCCTGACACCCCCTCGACCACCACCGCCCCGTGATCATGCTTCAGCCATCGGTTGAGACTGTCCTCCACCAACCTGCGACCCGGCGGCGTCTGCAAAAACAGCCAGCCGCTGAACAAGGCCAGAGAAAGCAGCAGGCAGCCGCCCGCCCCGAGCCAGATCATGCGTTTCAACCATTTTTTCCCGTTGCCTGATTTCATACTATTCTGAGTAGTCAGTGCTCATTTGATCGGTCGCCAAAATTTTGCTGATTCGATTTTTCTGACCCAGTTGACCAGATTGACCTGCGCCATCCATC
Organism: Lentisphaeria bacterium; assembly: GCA_007130365.1. GTDB lineage: Bacteria > Verrucomicrobiota > Lentisphaeria > Oligosphaerales > PUNB01 > SLSR01. Next base: position 6,121 of record SLSR01000043.1, on the reverse strand, counting down.
CGATCCGTCTGATCCGCCTGACCTGCCTGGTCGCCCGTGCCGCCATCGCAATTAGCCAGGCTAGAACGCCTGCCCGATACTAAAGTACAAATAGACCCGGTCGTCGATTCCCGGGCGCCGGTTCAGGGGAATTGCGAGGTCGCCGCGAATCGGGCCGAAATCAGTGAAGAAACGATAGCCGACGCCGCAGCCCCAGCGCATCCCTTCGCCAAAGTCCGGATAGGCGTCCGGGTAGGTCTGGCCGGCATCGACAAATAAGACCAGACCGGATCTCCCGGTCACCCGAAGCCGCAGCTCGGAACTGAACTCGACCATCGACAATCCGCCCGTCGGCGTATCCTCCGACAAGGGGCCGACCGTCTGATATCCATAACCCCTGACCGAACCGCCGCCGCCGGTGAAAAACCGCTCGTCCTTGGGTACATCCAGCAAAGAATCCGCGCCGATCGTGCCCGCCGCCAGCCGGTTGGCCAGGATCAGCCTTGGCTCCGCCAGCAATTCCAGATAGTTGGCGGCCGAACCGTAGGTTTTCAGGAAAAACACCTCGGGGTTCAGGGTGTCGACAAAAGGGGTCATTCTAAGGTGCAATCGCCATCCCTGACCGGGGTTCAGAATATCGTCCCGACTGTCCCAGGTCAAGTCGAGCGGGAAAAACAGAAGCCCCACCTGATGGCGCCGCGCGAAATCATCGATCATGGCCAGACGATAGCCGATTCCGCCGCCGACCTCCAGTTGCGGAGTCAGACGGCGGCCCAGCCGGGAAGTCGCATACCAGCTTTGCGTATCATAGGCGTCGGAACGCTCCGCCGCATATCCGCCTTTCAATTCCAGAGAGTATTCCCTGCCCCGAAAATCGGGAATGACATAGCCGCCCTCCGCCGTCGCATTGTATGCGGAGAGCAACAAGTCGAAGTTCAAGCGCTCGCCCTCGCCCCGCAGGTTCCGGTGCAGCCAGCCAGCCTTGAATTCCGGCCCGGTATCGGTCTGATAGCCGGCTCCGAAACGCAGCGTGCGCGACCGACGCTCGCGCAGGCGCGCCCGCATCGACAGACGACCGTCCTCGTCAACCTCCCCTGCCGACTCGACGCGAACCAGAGAAAACAAGTCGTCGGTCTGCAGAGCACGCCGAAAGTCGTTCACCAGGGAAAGCCGGAAGGACTGCCCGACTCGCCAGGGAACTCGGCGCTCGACATACTCCCGCTCGACCCTTTGCAACCCCTCGATCTCGAGATCCCCGAAGGTCGCCCGCAATCCCGGGTCGAAGACAAAAACAACCACCCCGCTGCGCCGCTCGTGATCGACCACCACTTCGCGCAGGGAAACTCGGGGAAAGGGATAGCCGCGACTTTTCAGATGGTCGACAATTTGCGGGCGAGCCGCCCGAACCCGCGCCGCCTCCAGGCGCAATCCCGGCCGCAGGCCGAACTTCTCGGCCGCCGGAAGCTCGACCGCCGCCGCCTCTCCCGACCCGACATTTTCAAAGACCACACGGTCAACCGCATAGGGTTGGCCAACGGTTATCGCAAACACAACCCGCCAAACTTCAGACGTGTCGTCGATCCGGGCTTCCACGATCGGAGCATAGTATCCGAAAGAGCGCAGAACCTCCACCAGCTCATCGCGATCCGCCTGCATCCGCCTGGTCAACTGGCGCCGCGTATGCACCGGGCGCTGCTCACGCCACCGGTAAGTTTCGGAAACCTGCTCGAAAGTCGGCCGCCAACGCGGTTCGAAATCCCCGACAAACTCCACCCGATAGCGCAACCCGCCCAACGACTCCTTCGAGCGCTCGGCCGCCGTCGCCAGACCGAACAGACAAACCAAACCCAGCCATCCTGCAAGTCGCCAGCGCATCAGATCATCCGCCGATCGAACTCAACGACCGCCCGGTAGGGCAGGTCGCCCCCGAAAATATCCAGCGCACTGCCCACCGTGGCGTCGACCCGACCCCGCCCCAGCCCGGCGATCGAGCTCAAATCCGCCAATGACCGCACGCCGCCCGCATAGGTGACGACGGTCGGGCAAATCTCGGCCAGCAAGCGCACCAGGGTCTCGTCGATCCCGGAACGTTGCCCCTCGACCTCCACCGCATGCACCAGAAACTCGGAACAATACCCGGAAAGCTCGCGCAATGTCTGGCCATCGAGCTTCATCCCGGTCGTCTCCTGCCAGCGCCGGGCCGCCACCCGATAGTCGTCGCCGCAACGCCGACAACTCAAATCCAGAACCAGTCGCTCCGGGCCGACCGCCGCCGCCATCGCGGCCAGCCGGTCGCGGCTGAACTGTCCATCGACAAACAAATATGACGTGACAATCACCTTGGCCGCCCCGGCCGCCAGCCATTGCCCGGCGTTTTCCGGCGTGATTCCGCCGCCGATCTGCAAACCGTCCGGATCGGCCGCCAGCGCGGCTCTGGCCTGAGCCTCGTTGCCCGGCCCCAGCATGATCACATGCCCCCCGGAGAGGCCGTCCTCGCGATACATCCTGGCGAACTCGGCCGCCGACCGTTCGGTCGCGAAATTGACCTGCGTCCGCGCAACCTCGCCATCCCGCAGACTGTTGCCGACAATCTGCCTGACCTGTCCCTGGTGCAAGTCGATACATGGCCTGATACGCATGATTTTTATCTCTCGCTTCCGGTGGGTTGTCACGTTCGCTCGGAAAATTGACGAAAACCATTGCCTTGCGTCCGTGCCTCCATCCGCCCCCGAAAAAGCCGACATAGTTGCAGAGCCCGCTCCGGCCGTAGCCGACGACACAAAGAGCGGATAGTTTCCTATGCAAAGTTCACTTCAAGCTCCCGGAGCATGGAGGGGACATCGAGAGCGTTCGGGCAGGCCTCTATGCAGGCACCGCATTGATTGCAGTTCACATAGCTTTCCGCAGCCGGAATTTGCTCCAATTTTCGCCCCGCATGCTCTACCAATCCGAACACTTTCCAATTGCGATAGATATCAAGATGGCGCGGGATGTCGACTCCCTGCGGGCAGGGCATGCAGTATTTGCAGCCGGTGCAGAACCTATCCCCCAATTCTCGACGCAATCGATCCAAGCCCTCGCACATAGCTTCAAAATTCGCGTCCGAGGCCGGATCGAAGTTCCGCGCGGTTTCAACGTTCTCCGCCAGTTGGTCGAGCGTGTTCATGCCTGAACAAGCCGTGCTCACATGAGGATTCGCAAGTACGAAGCGCAAAGCCATCTCGGTAGTCGGCAGATCCATTTGCAGAGCCTCTTTCAGCCGATCCGACTCGCAGGACAAAACACCGCCGGCAACCGGACACATGGCGACCACTCCGACTCCCAGTTCGCCGGCTCGGTTAATCACCGGTTCGTAGGAGCGGTTGATCAAGTTGTAGGGAACGGTCAGTGAATCGAAGAGTCCGGTCTCGATACACTTGATGAAGTTCTCCGGGCGGTCATGCCCGGTAAAGCCAACGTGTTGCACCAACCCCTCGTCCTTGGCCTTGCGCAAGGCATCCCAGACCCCGCCTGGCTTGAGCAAATGCGGCATCTTACCCCAGGAGAACCAACCAACCTGGAAGAATTTGAAGTGAGTAAGCCCCAAAATCTCCAACTGTCGCTCGATCTCCCGGCGGAACTGATACTCGGTCTTGTTCGGATCTATGCCCTCCTTGCCCGAGACGATGACGCCTCCGCTTTTTCCCTGCAAACCAGGAGCCGTTTTATGCTGACAGGTGCCTCGAATATAGTGGCGCGTAGTCTCGAAATAATTGACCCCGCAATCGATGGCCTCGGCGATCAGACGCGTGTTCAAATCCTGATCCTCGCTCAAACGCATGCAGCCGAAGGAGAGCGCTGAGACCTGCAAGCCGGTACTGCCGAAAGGACGATAGCGCATGCGCTCGTCGTTGCGGTGCAAAGCTTCTGAATTGGCGGGAGCGACAAAAAAACTCATAAAACAATCCTTTTTGTGATATCAATCGTGGCGAACCAAACGGCGGCTGCGGTCGTCGACGGCGCCGGTATGGGTCAGGAAGCGCTTGCGCACCTCGCGCACGATCGCGTTGATCCGAGCCGGTCCCAGGTCGACGGTCGAAATCTGCCCGCCGGCAAAGGTCAGGTGGCCGCCGCCGGTGCCGTGGCCGGCCACCACCTGCCGAACCAGGGTGCCGGCGTCGTTCTCCGGATTGACGCCGCGCAACGACAGCACGATGCGTTCCGATATCCGAATCAGACACAGACACCAAAGCGCCTTCTCCTTGCGCACCAGAAGGTCGGCGATCTCTCCGGCCATGTCCGGATTGTCGCCCTCGCCAATGTCGACGAATATGCGGGCGCCGTACACGCGGGCATTGGCCAGAGCCTGATAGAGAAGCTTGTAGTAGTCGCAGTTCAAGGGGCTTCGGCGAATGTGCGAAAGCATCCGCAGATTGGCGTGGGAATTGAGCCAGTGATGCGCCTCGATATCGGCCCGCGAGGTTTCCCGCCCCAGATCGCTGGTGTCGGAAAGAATGCCGAAAAGCAAGGCGGTAGCCAGCGGCGGCTCCGGCTCGACGCCGCCAGCCTGCAAATACTCGCACATAATGGTCGAAGTGGCGCCGTAGCCGCTGCGAATGTCGGAGAAGGCTATGCCTCGAGAGGCCGCCCGGCAAGGGTGGTGGTCGATCACAATCTGCGGACGCACCCCTTCCGGCAATTGATTGTTGCCGGTCTCCGGCTGCGTGTCGACCAGGGCAATCAGGCCAAAGGAGTCGAGATTGACATCGTCGAGGCGCCGCAGATTGACTCCGAGATAGTTGATCAGGGAGCGGTTCTCGGCGCGCCCGACCATCCCGCCATGGGCGATCGAGCAGTTCAACCCGAAACGGTTGGCCAGAAACCGCAAGGCGACACCGCTGGCCACCGCGTCGGGATCGGGATGATCCTGCAAGACGATCAGAAGGTTTTTGCTGTTGCCGCAAAGATCGCGCAATCGGCTCAGGCGCTCGTCGCTTTTCTTGTTGCTTTTCATCCTTGTCCTGAGTCAGGCGATTGCAGTCTCGATGCCCAATGTCGGCAAAAGGCGAATTTACCACCGACCGCGGAAATTGCAATCACCCTGATTGACTGATACGCCAGAACTCCGTGCCTCCACCTTGAAGGGCGCGCAAGTTGAACGCCAGAAAATCGTTGTCAGCGAAGCGGTTGTCGCAGTCGTTATCGCCGGGGTTCGATTACGAAAGCAATTACGGCAACGGACTGGTCTAAAAAACAGACCGTTCCATTTGTGCTTAAAGATTAGTTCTGGGGCTCTCGCCGCTTTAACCTGCTTAATTCATGAGAATCCGGCCATGAGTCATTATGTGTCTATATTCAACATTATAGAATATTTACTTATACAGCGCCATGCCTTCCGCCTGCCTGTGCGCCATGCCTGCGCCGCGTGTCCTGGCGCGGCAGGCAGGTCGCACGCAGACAGGCCGCACATCTGCACCACACTGGCTTCGTGAATTATTCAGGTTAGGATAGCCGCCCTCGTCGACCGACACTGGATCTCCGCCTTGATGCCAGGCAAAGGCAAGTTAAAGTATTGACCATGAACATGGAAGTGACAAACATGCCGGTCGGCCCTCTGGAAGTCAACTGCTATCTGGTCTGGAATCCGGAGAGCAAGGATGGCCTGATCATCGATCCGGGCGACGACCCGGAAGAGATCGTCGACCGAGTGCGCGAGCTGTCGATCAAACCGCGGGCCGCCCTCTTGACCCACGCCCACATAGACCATATCCGCGGCCTCGGAGCCGTGGTCGCGGCCTTCGGCTGTCCGGCCTGGGTTCACGCCGCCGACCTGCCGCTGTACCGGTCGCCGGCCAATGCCCTGCCCCCCTGGCTGCCGGCCGCCGAAGACCTGCCCGCGCCAGCCGACCAGCCCCCCGCCTGCCCGAAAGGACTGGAGTTTGCCGTCATCCACACGCCGGGACACAGTCCCGGCAGTTGCTGCTTCCATTTTGCGGCGGCCGCCGTCCTGTTCGCGGGCGACACCCTGTTCGCGGGCTCGGTCGGACGCACCGACCTGCCGGGCGGCGACCAGCAGACCCTGCTGAACTCGATCCGCCAACGCCTGCTCGGTCTGCCGCCCGACACCCGGGTCTACTGCGGACACGGCCCCGAAACCACGATC
>SLSR01000007.1 GCA_007130365.1 Lentisphaeria bacterium | reverse complement strand
GGAATGTGTACGCATGCTCAATGGCCTGGAGAAGACGCTCGAAAAGAAAATTCCGGTCAGCGACCGGCGTTGGCATGTAGAGGAAGACCACGTCGCGTACGGATCAGAAAGTGCGCTGCGCCCCTCTGGATGACCCGAAACCCGAAACCCGAAACCTGAAACCTGAACTCTGCCACGAGCAATGCATCATTTCTGAATGTGAATTGAAACAAGCTACCCACTCAAACTGAAAAGGACCCACTAAAGTTTTCCCGGCAAAAAATTGCGCCTGGCCGAATTCGCCTGCATCAACCAGGCTGGGCAATCCGTCCGAACAGGGAGCTGCCGGTCGTCCGTTCGATGCAGACCTGGGTCAACTGCCCCGGGCGCAGCTCGGGCAAAGGTTCAAACAGGCATACCTTGTTCTCCCGCGACCGGCCGCTCCAGCGTTGCGGATTGCGCTTGCTCGCCCCTTCCGCCAGAACTTCAAGAGTGCGTCCGACATAATGCCGGTTGCGGCGGCGGGTGCGGCGCTCCATATCGTCCAGCAGTATCCGGTTTCTCTCTTCCTTGACCGGGCCGGGCACATTGTCCGGCCAGGCGGCGGCTCGGGTGCCGCGGCGCGGTGAATACTTGAAGACATATGCCATGTCGAAGCCGACTTCCTCCATCAGTTCGCGGGTGGCCTGGAAGTCGGCCTCGGTTTCGCCGGGGAAGCCGACGATTATGTCGGTCGAGAAGGTGGCTTCCGGCAAGCCCCGGCGCAGTCCGGCGATCCGCGTCCGGTAGTCGTCGGCCGTATAGCCGCGCCGCATGGCTCGCAGAATCGAGTCGGAGCCGGACTGCAGCGGAATGTGGAAGGACTCGCAGACCTTGCCCAGGCGAAGCACGGTCTTGATGAAATGGTCGTTCATGTAGCGCGGATGCGGCGAGGTGAAGCGCAGGCGGCGCACCCGGTCGATTGCGTCGAGTTCCTGCAGGAGATCGGCAAACGGCGAAATCTTCTGGGAATAGCCGGGCTGCCGCCGGGCTTCGGCCAGGCCATAGGCTGTAATGTTCTGTCCCAGCAGAATGATTTCCGGGCAACCGCCTGCCGCCAGCCCCGCGACCTCCTGCACGATCTCCCGCGCCGGCCGACTTTTCTCGGATCCCCTTACCCGCGGGACAATGCAATAGCTGCAATGCTGATCGCAGCCGCGCATCACCGAGACATAGGCGGAAACCGGGCTGGGCCGATGGCCGCTCAACTCGTCCGCGAATTCGGAATCGGCGTCAATCTCGACCAGCGGCCCGCCGCCGGCCTCGAGCGTCCGCAGAATCTGCGGCAGACGATGGAGGCGGTCGGTGCCGACCACCGCGTCCAGGTGGGGAATCCGGGTCAACAATTCTTCGCCCAGGTTTTGCGCCATGCAGCCGAGCACCGCCAGAATCAGCTGCGGATTGCGGCGCTTCAGCCGGATCAGAATGCCGGCCTTGCCGATCGCCTTGCTTTCGGCAGTCTCGCGCACGCTGCAAGTGTTGAGCAGGATTATATCGGCCTGATCTTCGCGGTCGGTCGCGATGTAGCCATGCTCTTCGAGCAGGCAGGCCAGAGCCTCCGAGTCGCGCTCGTTCATCTGGCAGCCATAGGTTCTTATGTGAAACGATTTTCTTTTCATGCCGGAGTAAAATATTGGCCGGGGTCTGAGTTGCAAGGGGGGAGCGCCGGATCTGACTCGGCAGGAAGAGCGCTACATGTCGAGGCGCGGACGGCAAGCGCTGCTTTCACTCGAGCCATGTTTTGCAACCCGCCGACCCACTGCCGGGTTTTTCCGTCCGGACTGGTTGAATCGGAAAGAGTGACTATAGTACAAACCGATAATTTCGACTGACCGAAGATTCGCGGATCGCGAGCCCAGTCCTAGGCGGCTTGCCGCCGCCGTCTTCCGGATCGTCGAATCAAGATCGGACACTTCAACCAGAAAAGGCGCGTTTCGAAGGTCGGACCGAGCGCAGATCGCCGGATCGGGCCGGGGCAAAGCGTGCCGCAGGAAAAAGGAACGGACAGTATGGACAAGATTAGGATCAACGATCTCCTGGAAGCCGGTGTTCACTTCGGACACCAGACCCGCCGCCGCAACCCCAAGATGAAGCCGTACATCTACGGCGCCCGCCACGGGGTGACCATCTTCGACCTTACCATCTCCATGCGCAAGCTGGCCGAGGCCTGCGAGTTTCTTCGTCAGGTGGCAGTCGACGGTGGCGGCATACTGTTCGTCGGCACCAAGCGCCAGGCGCAGACTGTAGTCCGGCAGGCGGCCGAAAAGACCAATATGCACTACGTCGTGCATCGCTGGCTCGGCGGCATGCTGACCAACAACCGGGTGATTTCCACGCGGGTGAAAAATCTCAAGGAACTGCGCCAGATGGCCGAGGACGGTTCGCTGGACGAGCTGCCGAACAAGGAGGCCTCGGGCAAGCGTCGGGAAATGCACAAGCTGGAGCGCACCCTGGGCGGCATCGTCAACATGCGCAAGCTGCCGGCCGCCATGGTGGTGATCGACATCATGCGCGAGGACATCGCGATTCGCGAGGCCAAGAAATGCGGCATCCCGGTGGTGGCGCTGGTCGACTCGAACTGCAATCCGGACCCGGTCGACTATTTGGTTCCGGGCAACGACGACGCACTGCGCTCGATAAAAATCATCGTGCAGGCCATGACCGCCGCGATCGTCGAGGGCTTGCTGGAAACTGGTCGCGAAGTGAACAGCGAGATTGAATTCGTCGACGACCACGAACTGGCCGAAGCCGCCGCCGAAGCGGCAGCCGAGGAAGAGGCGGCAGTCGTCGCCACAGAGGAAGCCGGAGCTGAGCCCGAAGATGAGCCGGCGGCGACGACCGCAGAAGAGGCGGCCGAAGAGAGCCCGGCGGCGGCCGAAGAGAGCCCGGCGGCGGTCGAAGAGAGCCCGGCGGCGGTCGAAGAGAGCCCGGCGGCGGCCGAAGACGAGGCAGGCCAGGAATCGGGCGTCGAGACTGCTGCCGAAGCGGGAGCGGCCGAACCGGCCGCGGCTTCCGAGGCGGACGAATCCGACCCGGCCAGGCAGGAGACTTCCGCCTGAGCATCGCGAAGAGAATTCTATCGACAACGCGAAAGAGCAACCAACGAAGGATCGACAGCAAAATGGCTAATATCACAGCTCAAATGGTTAAACAACTGCGGGACAAGACCGACGCCGGCATGATGGACTGCAAGAAGGCGCTGGTCGAAGCCGACGGCGACATGGAGAAGGCGGTCGAGCATCTGCGCAAGGCCGGCATCATGAAGGCCGCCAAAAAGGCTCACCGCACCGCCAATGAAGGGCGGATCATCGTCCATCTCGAGGGCGACACCGTCGGCTTGGTCGAAGTTTTGTGCGAAACCGACTTTGTGGCCCGCAACGAGAAATTTCAGGCTTATGCCGAAGACTTGGCCCGCCGCATCGTCGCCGACTACGACGGCAATCTCGACCTGACCGGCGAACTTGGCGAAACCGAGAAGGAGCGTCTCGGCGAGCTGGTCGGCAAGATCGGCGAGAACATGCAGGTGCGGCGTGCCTTGCGCTGGCAGGGCGAGCATCGCTTCGCCTTCTACCTGCATCTTGGCGGCAAGATCGGCGTGCTGGCGGAGATCGCGGGTCCGGTCGAAGACGAGCTGGCCAACGACATTTGCATGCATATCGCGGCCTTCAGCCCGCGTTTCGCCTCGCCGTCTGAAATCGACCAGGCGACGATCGCCAAGGAGCGGGAAATCGCCGCCGCCCAAGTTCAGGGCAAGCCGGCCGCCATCATGGAGAAGATCGTCGAGGGCAAGATCAATAAATGGTTCAGTGAAGTCTGCCTGAGCCATCAGCCCTGGCTGCGCGACGACAAGACCAGCCTGAGCAAGCTGGCGCCCAAGGTCGAGGTCAAGCGTTTCGTGCGCTGGCAAGTCGGCGAGGAGTTGTAGGCGCAATGAGTGGCAACGCCCCGGTCTTTCAACGGATTCTCCTCAAGCTTTCCGGCGAAGCCTTGAAAGGCGACGACGCGGCGGCTTTGGAAGCGGGCGCACTGACTGCGATCAGCGCTCGCATAGCGGCGGTTTCGCAGCGGGGCGTAGAGATCGCGATCGTGGTTGGCGGCGGCAATTTCTTTCGGGGACTGCGCTCCGCCGACTCCGGCATTTCCCGGATTACCGGCGACTACATCGGGATGCTGGCCACTGTGATGAACAGCCTGGCTCTGCGCGACGCCTTGCAGGCCAGCGGCCTGGCGGCCCGCCTGATGACTTCGATCGAGCTGCCGGGGATCAGTGAAATCTTCGACAGCCGACGGGCCGACCGGATTCTGCGGCGGGGCGAAGTTCTGGTTTTCGGAGCCGGCACCGGCCATCCTTTTTTCACCACCGACACCACAGCCGCGCTGCGGGCCTGCGAGATTGGCGCCGACGCCGTGCTTAAGGCAACCAAGGTCAACGGGGTCTATTCCCAGGATCCGACCCGGAACCGAGGTGCAGTGCGCTATCGGCAGCTTTCTTTTTCGGACGCCCTGCAACTGCGCTTGCAGGTCATGGACTCGACCGCCTTTTCCCTGTGTCGGGACAACGACATTCCAATCATAGTGTTCGACTTTCAGCAACCCGACTCACTGGCTCGCGTGATCGATGGCGACACCGACTGCGCCACCATGGTCGGCAACCTGGAAACTGCGGCCGAGTAGACTTGAAATCAGGCAGGGTGGACAGTCCCCGCAAAAAAACATTGGGAGGAACGGAAAAAATGAATGATTTGTCGATCGAAAGACTGGTTCCTGAAACCAAGACGAGAATGCAGAAAGGCTTCGAGGCTCTACTGCAGAACTTCGCCTCCGTACGGACTGGCAAGGCTTCGCCGGCTCTGGTCGAGAACATGGCGGTCGAGTATTATGGTACCACCACCAAATTGCGCGACATCGCCTCGATCACCACTCCGGAGCCGCGGCTTCTGGTCATCCAGCCGTGGGATCAAAACGCGGTTGCCGGCATAGAAAAGGCCATCATGGCAGCCAACCTCGGGGTCAGTCCGTCGAGCGACGGGCGAGTGATCCGCCTGTCCATTCCCGAACTGAGCGAGGAGCGCCGGGCCGAATACGGGAAGCTGGTGAAAAGGCAGGCCGAGGACGGACGGGTCGAGATCCGCAACATCCGCCGCGAAGCCAATGAAGTGGCCAAGAAAGCGGAGAAGAAGTCGGAGATCACCGAGGACGACCTGACCGACACTCTCAAGGAGATTCAAGACCTGACCGATGATTTCATCAAGAAAATAGACCAAGCCCTGGAAGCTAAAACCGAGGAACTGATGAAGGTTTGATCGCGAAAGGCGGTTTTTTCGCGCCAAAGGCGTGACAGCGCGAGATTGCCCATTATATTACAAACTGTTGCAATTGAACAATGGCGCGGTAGCCAAGTGGTAAGGCAGAGGTCTGCAAAACCTTTATTCACCGGTTCGAATCCGGTCCGCGCCTCCATTTGCAGTCCCGCCAGAGTTCAAGAGCCTTTCATCCGCTGCGAAAGCATTTGCCAGCCGAACCCATTGATCAATAAATTTATGGCCAAAAAAGCGTCAAGAAAAAACCAAGCCGCCACCACCCGCAAACCCTCCGCGACTGCATCCGTCCCAGCCGAAGCATCCGGTGCCGACCCGATGAGTCAGTGCGTCAACCTGTGCCAGCAAAATCGCTGGCGCGAAGCCATGCTGCTCTGTCGTGAAACACTCGCCAAGGCCGAGAAGAAAGGGCAGTCCGATGCCCATGCGGGATTGCTGGTGGCACAAACCAAGATCGACCGCTCGCTGCGTCGTCAAATGGTGGCTTCGCTGATTCAGGGTGCCGCCGCTCTTCTACAGAAGGAGTACTTGCTGGATGTTTCCGAATAAGCAACCGATGCCGGGAATCGACCGCTCCGAAGTCTTCGCCGCGATGTTGCAGGATATTCCCTGGAACGGCCTGAAGAACTGCGCGCAGATGAATGCGCAGATCCACAAGCGCTGCACTGTCGGCGGCCACCGGCTGGAGGCCAAGGGACGTTCGCGGATCGAGAAGCTCTTCCTCCGCCAGGTCGAGAGGGAAGACTTCCCCGAAGCCCTGTGCAACGCCGTCTTCGCCTTCTGGTACCCTCTGCAGGGAGAGTTGCACGACAAGCTGGAAGCCCATTTCCATTCCGACGAATACAAGAAGTATCGCGCCGACAACAAGCTTGACGAAAACGCCTATGTTCTGACTGATCAGCAGTTCGAGGAATGGTTCAATGTCTCGGATCTGCAGAAGTGGCGGGCTCTGCTGTGTTTCAGCCCGCTTGAATTCAGCGAGGAACAGGCGCGGAAAATCACTGAAAGCGCACAGGGCAATACCGAGCTGCTGCAGAATTTCGAGGAACTGCAAAAGGCGCTGGCCGAACGCGACAGTGCAATAGCCCGCCTGAACAACGAATTAAGCTCGACCCGCGATCGCGTCAACACCCTGAACGAAGAGGCCAAGGGTTTGCGCCAGGAGCGCAAGAACCTGAAGACGGACTGCGACAAGGCGGTGCGCCAGGCCGAAACCGCCCGCAAGGAAAACGTGCGCCTGAAGGAAAAGGAGCAGGCGTTCGAGCAGGAGATCGCCCAGATTCGCCAGCAGCACGAGCGCGAGTCGGCTCGCCAAGTCAAGCTGCTGCAAGACGACTTGGCACGGCAGGTCAGGGAAGTCGAGGCCTGGCGGGAAAAATACGAAAAACTGCATGGCGAAAGCAGGCAGCTTAAAGAGAAGATCCAAAAGGCCGAGAAGGCTCTGGCCGAACAACGCATCGCCAACGACAAGAGTCGCAAGGAGATTCAGCGCGGACAGAAATTCATCGACCTGCTGCTTTCCCGCATCGACTGGGCCGAGGTCGGCAGGCAAATCAAGCTCACCCCCCAATTGAAGCTGCGGTTCAACAGCCTGATTCGCAACCTGCACTACGACGAGAGCAACCGCCCGAAAATGGATGTTCCCCTCGAAAAATTCTGGGACAGCCTGCAGAATCAGGAGCGGAAGCTGATCAAGGACATTGCCGGCAGCGACACCCTGGAAGTGGAAAACGGCGATGTGGAAGGTTTCTGGCGGGATCTCGAAGACAGTTTCGAGGATATCCAGATCGGCCTGGAAAGCCGGACAATTCTTCTCCAGATCATCCACGAGATTCTCTACCAGACCATGGCGCTGAAAGATTTGCGGGACGACACCATCCCCGCTGCCATGACGCGACCGAAAAAGAGCGGTTGACAAGCGGCCGAGACCGGCTATAGTATTCATCATCGTTCAAAACTGGGGGCGATTAGCTCAGTTGGTTAGAGCGCTTGCTCGACACGCAAGAGGTCACAGGTTCGAATCCCGTATCGCCCACCATCCCTTTCTTCCTCGCCAGCCATGGCTGACTTGCCTTGTGCCAAGGTATCCGTCTGTCTGTCGGTTTGATGACGGATGATTTGCGCCGACTCAAATTCGATTGTCAGCCGGGGTCGAAGGCGCGGTGCAAAGTGTCCGAACTGTCGCGCCGGTGAGCTGGTGATTGGCCATGCGCCCTGGCATTAGAGGACAATAGGATTATGGTAGAAAAGAGGTTCTTTCTCACTTTGAGTGGGTAGCTTGTTTCAATTCACATTCAGAAATGATGCATTGCTCGTGACAGGTTTCAGGTTTCAGGTTTCGGGTTTCGGGTTTCGGGTTTCGGGCCATCCAGAGGGGCACAGCGCACGTTCTGATCCGTACGCGACGTGGTCTTCCTCTACATGCCAACGCCGGTC
>SLSR01000059.1 GCA_007130365.1 Lentisphaeria bacterium | reverse complement strand
GCCCGCCGCCAATGGCGGCCGGCCCGTCTCTCGATCGGGAGAGAAAGACTGTTCGTCTGTCTCTCAGGTATCAGTGTTTGGGGGCACCGATACACATTGCACTGTTCGATTGCCAAAGAGCACATTGCCGCAGACACACACAACCATCTCAGGATTCCCGACTTCCGAAAAAACCGGAAACTCAGAGACTTTCGCGGCAACAGATTCTTAACTTAGCCTGCCAACTGCGGTCTGCAAGTCGAATTTGAAGAAAGTCTGAAAATTTCTTTTTCGACCCGCCGCGGCCGCCTTGCCTGGGCAGAGCTTCTACCATAGGCTTGATTTAGACCTTTGCAATCCCGTCCGGTTGCCCTCGGTCACTCCCCCCCCTTCGCGTCGACTAGCCCGACTTTCGCGGAAATTCGGGATAAACCCTGAAATTGTCCCGAACCTCGTCCATGTTTAGGCTCAAAAATAGGTGGATTTTGATTCGGGACAAGGTTCGGGAATAGGTTTTCGACCTTTCAGGCTGGGCACAACCCTGGCTAATCAAACCAAACCTCGGCCACCCGGACCGCCAGGTTGACGCCATAGGGATAGCCCGTGGCATCGATAGCCAACGCCCGGCTGCCGAGATCCTGCTGGAAGTCAAGCTCCTCGCCATTGTCCGTCCAATTCACCCGCGCAACCTTGCCGTCGACTCCCGTGAATCTCTTTTCGCCGACACCCCCGGAATCCACCGTCACATTGGCGTCTCCGCTTACCTTCAGGTTGAAGACAAAGAGAAAGAGCTTCCCCGAGTCTGCCTGCAGGGCAAAGTTTTCACCATCCCCTCTGACTGCCGCCGGTCTGCCCTGATAGACCGCTTCGCCGTTGCAGTCCATCCAGACCCCCATGGTCTCCAGGATCGCCGCTTCCATCATGGGGATGCTGCCATCGCCATTGGGGCCGATGTTAAGCAGATAATTGGCGCCCACCTTTCGGCAGGCGCATAGATTCTCAATGAATCTGCCGGTCGCCTTGTAGTTAAGGTCAGCCCGACCGACCCCCCAATGATCATTCATGGTCTGGCACATCTCGGCTGCCAGATACTTCGGCCTGCCCTCTCTGTCCATGGGCTCCGGCCGTCCCTGCTCAAAGGTCACACTGTCGATTTCCGGGTGGACAACCTGGCCGCGCGCCTGAAGGCCGGTATTGTTGATGATCATGGCTTCAGGCTGATATCGGCGAATCATGCCATAAAGCTCGTCGAGCTTCCAGTCGGCATCCTTTCTGCTCCAGTTCCCGTCAAACCAGAGACCGCCGATCCGGCCGTAGTTGCGGCACAGAACCTCCACTGAATCCTTGAGATAGTCCAGATAGGCGTCAAAATCGTCATTGAAGCTCTTCTGGTACCAGTCCAGCGTCGTATGATAGAAGAACGGAACGATGTCGTTTTTCCGGCAGCCCTCGACAAACTCCGCAATCAAATCCCGCCCCGCCGCACTGTGTGGAGCATCGAAATCCGACAGACCCCGGGTATCATAAAGGGAAAACCCTTCATGGTGCCTGGTTGTAATGACGCAGTACTTCATGCCCGCCCTTCTGGCCAGCCGGGCAATCCGACCCGCGTCAAACTTTTCCGCCGCAAAGCGATCCTTCAACTTTGCGTACTGCTCAAGCGGCATTCCCTGGCGATGCAGAATCCATTCGCCCTCCCCCAAGAGGGAATACAACCCCCAGTGAATAAACATGCCGAAACCGAATCCCTCGAATTCCGCGATCCTCCGCTCGGGTACTGGTACTGCCATTTTTCTGCAACTCCTGCCGTTGTCGTTCAACTTTGACCGGGTTCAAATGCCCGACTTTACGTTGTAGATTATCACATCTCATCGCCTTCGCTTAGTCTGGCCGCCCACAGATTCCGCTATAGAACCGTAATTGAGTCGGCGGTTGTTGCGAATCAGCTCAAGGCGCTGGCGGACGCAGGCGGCCGAGGTTGCGGCATCGGGGGGAGTGTTCTTCATATAATCGACCAGACGCTCGACGCTGCTGCGGGCGACGTGGCAGCGGGTGTCGCTGGCGGCATAGTAGAGCAACACCGTGTTGTCTTCCCGCACCACCCAGCCATTGCTGAACAGCACGTTCGAGACATCGCCCACCCGCTCCGCGCCGCGCGGCGCCAGCAAATAGCCGCCCGGTCGATGGATCACCCGCCAGGGCTCTTCCAGGGCGGTCATAAAAGCGTACAGCACGTAGCGCAGGCCGGCGGCCGTCTCGCGCACGCCGTGCGCCAGTTGCAGCCAGCCTTCGCTGGTGCGGATGGGGGACGGGCCCAGGCCGTTCTTGCCTTCCTTGACGGTATGGTAGGCGCGGGGATCGACCACGATCTCCTGCTCGATCCGCGGGTTCTCGATGTCGTCGAGCAAGGCCCAGCCGATTCCCGGGCCGCTGTCGGTGGCCATGAACGCATTCAGCGGGCGGGTATAGAGAGCATACTTGCCGTCGATGAATTCGGGATGCAGGGTCACGTTGCGCTGCTGCGGCGAGCGGCTGACCAGATCGGGCAGCCGTTCCCAGTGAATCAAGTCGCGGGTCCGGGCAATGCCGGCCGCCGCGACCGCCGCCGAGAGATCGTCCGCGGCCGCCTGCGAATCGCGGCGCTCGGCGCAGAACAGACCGTATATCCAGCCGTCCTGGTGGCGCACCAGTCGCATGTCGTAGACATTGGTTTCGGGGTCTTCGGTCTGCGGCATGACGATGGGCTCGTCCCGGAAGCGGAAGCCGTCGATTCCGCTGTCGCTTTCGGCAATCGCGAAAAAGCTTTTGCGATCCACCCCTTCCAGGCGGACGGCGAGCGCGATCTTCCCGTTCCACTCGATGGCGCCGGGGTTGAAGGCGGCATTGATGCCGAGTCGCTGCAGCAGCCAGGGATTGCTTTGCTCATTCAGGTCGTAGCGCCAATCGAGCGGCACGTGATCGGCGGTCAGTATTGGATGCTGGAAACGCTCGAGGACGCCGTTGTCATATTCCGGACTAACCCGGTTCGGTCGGGACAAGAGTTCCTGATGCCGCTGTTTCAAGCCATTGAGGCGCTGTTGAAAAACAGATTGCATGGTGTTTTCTTTGGTTAAGGTGTTCGGAGTGTTTTTTGTCCGCTCGTCTCCGCTGGCTCTGCGGCCTGGATGTAACCGGGCATATCGCCGGTACTGGCGGCGGGACGCCAGGTGCAGGCTACGGATTCCGGCGGGAACGACTGTGCTTCCCGGTGGTTCAACTTATGGAACAAAAGGTCGGCGGCCCGCTTCCCCACTTGCCGGAAGGGAAGGACCATGGCGGAAATCGCGCTGAGCGCCAGGGCTTCGATGTCCGGGGCGAAGGTGGCGATGGCCAGATCGTCCGGGACGCTGATGCCGCGTGCCCGCGCGACTGCTCGCAGCGATGCCGCTTCAGGCAGATTGCCGGCGATGATGGCCGTTGGTTTCCAGGCCGCGATTTCCCGCAATGCGGAATCGGCATAGTCCAGGCGCAGCACCTGGCCGCTGTGCGGTCGTATCGCGACCCGCGACGGCAGCCCCGCCGCCTCCATGGCCTGAGCATAGCCGGCCGGCCGGTCCTCCACGCTGTAGTGGAGGGATTGCGCTTCTTCATCCTTGCCAGGCATGGAATCGAAGGCGATATAGGCAATGCGCCGATGCCCAAGCCCGCAGAGCCGTTCGACCAGTTCGCGGGCCGCTCCGAAATCGTCGGGGAACACGCAGTCCTGATGATAGCGAAAATTCGTCCACACCGTCGGCCGGTCATAGTTGGCAAAGGCTTTTATCAGAGAATCGTTCATGCGACAGACAATGTTGACCACGAAGCCGTCGACACTAAGTTCGCGGAGGAATCGCGGCAGGGTTCGCGGGTGGGTGAGTTGTTGTTCGTCCAGCCGCTCCATGGCCAGGCGATAGCCGTGATGGGCGATCTCATCTTCCAGGCCGTCGAGCAGTTCCTGGGGATACCAACTGAATCGAGTTGTGCCATGGCGGACAAATGCGATGGAATGAAAGCTGCCCTTGCGAATCGCCCGGGCTGAAGTGTTGACTCGATAGCCCAGCTTGCGGGCAATTTTTCGAATACGCTCGGCGCGCTGGGCCGGGCCGGGCCAGACCTCGCGATTTTTCCCGTTGAGGACTCGGGATACCGTGCAGATCGAAACCCCGGTCTCCTGGGCAATTTCCTTTAACGTAGTCATGATAATGTCTTGGTTCCTTAATGTATCAATTAATACCATAACCTTGTATAGGTTAACCGCAAGTCGGTGGGAAAACCCGCAACCGTCGCAGTTCCCGCCCCGGCCGGCCCGGAAACCCAGAATCTCTGTCGACGTGGGTGCGCCGAGTCCGCCGTCAGGCGGATCCGGTACACCCGAACGGCTGACGATTACGGATTACGAGGGGGCGGCTCGTTCGATTCAGGCAAATGAAAACCTCTGCCAGTCGCCGCCTTCCAGCCGCCGACCACAATGGTCTATGGCGGCGTTGCAAACACTTTGAAACGCCATACTCACCCGCGGATTGTCGCAGGCGGCTTCCGCGGTCTGGTAAACTTTGACATTGTCCAGGCGCAGGTCGACTATTTCGTCGAAATTAAAATAGGCGGGGCGATATGGCGGCAGTTCCGAAGGCCGGGCCGGGATCAATTCTGAGTGGTAATTGGGATACCTCCACCAATCTGAAGCACGCTGCACGGAATCTCGATTTTCCAACAACTCTGAATGACATGGTAACAGCCGCGGAAAATATGGCCGTGGATTGGTCGCCCGCAAGGTCACGTTCTGCAGGGTGAGATTTTCAATCGGACTGTCTGGATTCCCCAGAAATACCGCGCCGTGATCGCTGCATGCCTGGATGTCCCGCAATACAATGTCGCGAATGCAGCCGAGAGGGGATTCCGGGTGTCGCCGGTCAACATATAGAGAAATGGGCCAGGCATGCTGGAAGTAGGGTTCGTCGTTCTTCCGATATCGGAAGTCCGGGACGATCTCCATGGAAATGTCTGAAACCGTCACCCGCTCGACCGTCGCCCCGTCCAGCAGGTAGATGCCGAATCCCACCGAGGACTCGCGAATCGCGCAGTTGGAAAAATGAATATCTCGAAAATCGCCCTTGCTTTCGCTGCCGATCTTCAAAGCGGTGCATCCCGTGCGGAACAGGCAGTTGGTGACGACAATGTTCTCACAAGTCTTCTCTCGGGCATCGCCTGGTGTATCCCGGTCTCTGGTTTTAAGCACAATACAATCATCCCAGGCCTCGATTCGGCAGTTGGCGACCAGGACGTTGCGACAGCAGTTAAGGTCCAGGCCATCATTGCCACCGCGCCGAAACAGATTGTTAAGGATCGAGACACCTTGCACAAAAACCTCTTCGCAGCCATGGAGATGCACAGTCCAGGCATCGCCATGACGAATTGTGAAGTCGTTCAGGCGCACTCCAATGCAATCGACCAGGAAGATCACACCCGAGCGGAATCCGCGCTTTCGGGCATCGCCTCCACAATCGTCCGATGCGCCGCGACCATGAATTTCACCATGCCCGCAAATCGCGATGTTGCGGGCTCCTTTAGCACAAATCAGATGGGGACGGGCACTTTTCCCTTGCTTTGCCTGGCCGACAACTACAGCCTCCATACCCTCCTGATATTGCTCGATCAACACCGCCCCGTTGTCGAGATGCAGGGTGGTGTTGTCGGGCAAACGCAGTGTCCCGGTCAAATAGTGTCCGGGCGGGAAGAATACCGTGCCGCCGCCGGCCTGGGCGCAGGCATCGAGCGCAGCCCGGATAGCCGCCGTGTCGTTGGTGGTGCCGTCGCCGACGGCATTGTAGGATCGTATGTCGAATTTTTTCATGAAACCTCGGTTTTTTCGTTGAAGCATGCAAAGCGCACCAAGAACCGTTTTGCTAGAGGAAGGCAGGTGTCAATCTATTTCAGGACCTGCCCTGAACCCTGACCTCTCCGACAACCGATGCAGGACTCACGACGCACGGCGCATGACGCATGCTGGCTACCCCGTCCGGAAATTACGGATTACGAGGGGGGGCGCCCGTCCGCCCCAAGAACTCGGAACCTTGCCTACTCGGCCCCCGAACCCCGGAACCCCTGCTTCACTGCCGGTGCAGGGGCAGTTCGTCGGCCACGATGTCCGGTTCCGGCGGCAGCGGGAACCGCTGCTCCGGAGCCGCCCACTCCGAATCCGTGTCGCTGCCGGTAACCGCCTGCCAGGAGGCGAAGTTCCCGTACTGTCCGGAACGGCCGCGGGCCTGCCCGATGTCGAATGACTGCACCGGGGCGGCATGCCAGTAGCGATTGTTCTCGCCCGTCCACTGGTTGACCAGCCAGTCATGGAAATAATGATAGTTGTTGCCCCAGTATCGACCCTCAAACATTTTGGCGGCCGCCAGCGAGGGGTCGGTCACCGCGATCAGGCTGTTCCGCACGCGCATGTCGACGATGCCCTGGATGAAGTAGTGGTCGTAATGCGCGTCGGTGTCGCCCGTGCGCCAGCGCTGCGGTCCGCTGAAGCGGGCAACCCCGGGCACTTCCACCTTGCCCCGGTTGAGCATGGGGAAGATGCTGATTTGCGCCCCGCTGTTGTTGGCAATGATGGAATCTTCGATGGTGATGCCGTGGACATTGAGAATGTGGATGCCCAGGCCGCGGTTGGCGACGATCTCGCAGTCGCGGAAGGTGACGGGGCCGTAGGTGATTTCCAGAAAAACCCCGCCGCCGCGGCGGTTTTGATTGAACTGGGTGTTTTCAATCACCATGTGCTCCCCAAGCTCGTCCTGGCGGAAACCGAATCCGTGATTGCCGTTGAACTGGCTGTTCACGGCATAGAGATGCGAAACGAAAGCGTCGGTTCCCACCGCGCCGCGCCCGGCCAGGCCGCCGCGCCAGCCGTTGCCGTTGGCCTCGACGTTTTCCAGGCGGACAAACTTGTTGCGGTGCAGGCTCAGGCCCTGCTCGCCGTTGCGGTTGATTTTGACGTTGCGCAGGGTGATGTCCATGGAGTGCATGAAGCGGACACCGGCGGCGTGCCGGGCCCCGTCGTTGTCCACTACATTCACGTTTTCCACCAGAATGTCGCGGGAGTCGCGCGCCCAAATCCCGGCGATTCCCAGATGCTCCAGAGTGAGGTTGCGCAGGACGATGTTGTTCTTCTGGTCGAATCGAAATCCCCCCACGCTCCGGTGGCTGATTTCAACCTGCGCATTCTCCAGCTCCAGCCCCTCCGGCAGGCGCATCAGAATACTTTGCGGATGGCCGTGCGGTTTCTCCTCGAACCATTCGTTTCCGGGGCCGAGGGTGTTGACCGCGAAGCTGCCGACTTCCAGTTCGTCCAGTCCGGCAAACCCCCGGTAGTGGTCGGCGATCTCGCGCTCGGTAGTTTGTCCGCCGTGTTCGCGGGTGTAGGTGCGCTCCGACACCACTTCCTGCTCGAACAGCTCCAATTGCTGCTGCTTGAGCCAGCCGCCGTTGACGAATATCATCACCGGAATGCGCAGAATAACTTCGCGGGATGGATTCCAGGCGCGGACCGGAATCGGATCAAGTTCGGAATGGGGCCAGGCCAGGGAATAGATGTTGCGTTCGGCGTCGACCAGGGTCCAAGACTCCGCCTGGAACCCGTCGATTTCGGAGCCGCGGACGCGCACGGCTTCGGGATCGCCGCCCTCGATCACAAGGAGGGTGTCGGCGGCCTCGCCGCCGATCTCCTCGGCGTTGATCACGAAATGGGATTCCCGGTAGACGCCGTCGCCGAGCAGGATGCGCACCGGCGTGCCGGCCCGCAGATG
>SLSR01000127.1 GCA_007130365.1 Lentisphaeria bacterium | reverse complement strand
CTGAAACCAAGCTGTTACCCACAAAATCTAAGAAAAAACTATTAACAACCCATTCGTTTTGAGAAAGAGCCCCTTTTCTTTAGTGAGACACGGTTTTCATCCATTATTCTCTCGGATTCAGCCTGGCCCGCTTAATTCACAAGCCAAGTTTGCCGCATTCGCATGGATTAACCAGGCGAAAAAACTCATTCCTGCTCCGATTCTGAATCAAGATCCGGCAACACCCTTTCGCCGTTTGCCCTTCCCTCTTCGGGCGGCGGAAAGCCGAGCAGCTTCCTAATTTCATCGGCGGCCATGGTCTCCTTTTCGAGCAGAGTGTCGCCCAGGAGCTGCAGTTTCTCGCGATTCTCGGTCAGCAGCTCCCGGGTTCGGCTTTCGGCTCCGACCACGATCTCCCGGATTTCCCGGTCGATCTCCCGGGCAGTCTGTTCGCTGTAGTCTTCGCTGCGGGTAATGTCGCGACCGAGGTAGATGTGTTCCGAGCGGCTGCCATAGGACAGAGGCCCGAGTTTTTCGCTCATGCCCCACTCGCAAACCATGCGCCGGGCGATTTCAGTGGCCTGCCGCAAGTCCATGGAAGCGCCACTGGTGATTTCGGAGAAGATCAACTTCTCGGCAATCCTTCCACCCATCAAAACCGCCAGTTCGTCCAGCAACTCGGAGCGACTTGCCGTATAGCGGTCGCGCTCCGGCAAATTCATGGTGGCGCCAAGATAGGCGGTGCCGCGCGGAATGATCGTCACCTTGTGGACTGGCGCGGAATTTTTGCAGAGCAAGCCGACCAGAGTATGGCCGGCCTCGTGAAAGGCGGTTATCCGCTTGTCTTTCTCGTCGACTTTACGGCTTCGCCGCTCCTTGCCCCAGCGCACTTTGTCGCGAGCCTCCTCGAGATCATCGAGGTTGATCTGCTTCTTGCCGCCGCGAGCGGCGGCAAGCGCGGCTTCATTGATCAGGTTGGCCAGGTCGGCGCCGCTGAATCCCGGGGTTCCCTTGGCAATCACGGTAAGATCGGTATTCTTGCGCATCTTGACCTTGGCGGCATGAATCTGCAGGATCTTCTTGCGCCCCTCCATGTCCGGCAGGTCGACGGCGATCCGCCGGTCGAAACGCCCCGGCCGCATCAAAGCCGGATCCAAAACGTCCGGGCGATTGGTGGCGGCGATCACAATGATGCCGCTGTTCGACTCGAAGCCGTCCATCTCGGAGAGCAGTGCGTTCAGCGTTTGCTCGCGCTCGTCATGGCCGCCGCCAATGCCGCTGAAACGCGACCTGCCGACCGCGTCGATCTCGTCGATAAAGATCAGGCATGGCGCATGGCGCTTGCCCTCTTCGAACATGTCGCGCACCCGGCTGGCCCCGACCCCCACGAACATCTCCACAAAGTCCGAGCCGCTGATGCTGAAGAAGGGCACTCCGGACTCGCCGGCGATCGCCCGCGCCAGCAAGGTCTTGCCGGTGCCGGGAGGCCCGACCATCAGGACGCCTTTGGGAATCTTGCCGCCAATGTTCTTAAAGCGCTCCGGCGCCTTCAGGAACTCGACGATTTCAGCCACCTCGTCCTTGGCCTCGTTGCAACCGGCGACATCGTCGAAAGCCACCTTTTCCTGGGTCGGACTCATCATGCGAGCCCGGCTTTTGCCAAACTGCAGGGCACCCTTGCCGGCCGCCCGCAACTGCCGGGAAAAAAGAAAGTAAATCAGCAGTACCAGAATCAGAATCGGCAGAAGGGAAAGCAGGAGACTGCCCCATATGTCGCTGACCGTCTCGGTATCATATTCCTGGGCATGAGCCCGGATCATCGAGTCCAGTTCGTCGCTATAGGTGACCTCTGCCCGGTAGGCCAGAGCCTCCGGGCGTTCGTCGGCATCGGACAGCGGAATGTATTTGCCGCGTACCGCGCTAATGCCGCGACCCGATTCTCGCACCCTTGTGACTGACTTGATTCGACCATCGAGCAGGATTTCCTCAAAAGCCGACTGATTGATTTTCTGCACATCGTTCTGCCGATGCTGACCGACCAGGTAGAGAATCAGGGGAAGCGCAAACAGTAGGGCGAACCAGAAAACAAAAGTCTGCATCGGCGGGCGCGGCGGACGCGGCGGGAGATCTGAACCGTCCGGACTTTTTTTGTCGCCCTGCCCCGAACCGCCGGCTTTATCCGGCTGCTTGCCGGTCGAATTCGTCGAACCGGAAGAATCTCCGCCCTCGTCCGCGGCCTGAAGACAAGCCGAACGGCATCCGCAATTGCTGAAGAAAGAGTAAATCATGAGCATATGGTCAACCGACTTCGCGTGAAGCCGAAAATTCCTGTGTTTAACGAGTTGACGAAACCAAACGAACAGACTAAAAAGTATTTAGACGCGAAACAACCAGCAAAGGTTGCGCAAAGAAGATCGGGAAACCTTGAGAGCCGGGAGCAGGCAGCTAGTTCAACAGATTCCAAACCACATAGCCAAGCGCAATCAGAACAACTACCGCCAAGCCGGCGACAACCGTGATGCCGACCAGCCGGGAAAAACGGCCGATGCCGCGGTCGATCGAAGGTTCAGCACTGGCGAAAGGGGAGAAGTTGGGAGCGTCCGCGATCAGATCGGTTCCGACGGTACCCCGCAAATCGAGCTTGGTCTGGCTATGCGCCGGAATCGAAGCCTTGCGCTTGGCCGCCTTGATCGGCGATTCGTAAATGATTTCGATGCTGCCAATGCGAATGATGTCGCTGTGCCGCAAGTCCTCTTCCTGGACTTTTGCGGAATTGACGATTGTGCCATTGGTACTGTCCAGGTCGGTCAGCGTGTAATCGCCACTCTCTCTCCGGGTCAAGGTGCAGTGCCGAGAACTGACGGCGGAATTGGGAATGCAAATGTCGCAGTCCTCGGTCCGTCCGACGATATACTTGTCCTGGCTCAGTTCAAAGGTCTGACCGCGAAGATCCTTGGACACGATTTTGATTTGTGGGTGTTCTGCCATGATCAACCTGTTTTATTGTAGGGTTTGAAAGATCATTGCCGCCGCCCGCTCATCAGGCTGGATTTACGGATTTTGCATGAAAAGCCGAGACTGGGTGAAAATTGCTTTTTTTAATAAAATACGTTCTAATCCGGCTAAGTCAAAGCGCCTCGTCAAGTCTTTTCTCAATTGAGCCTGACGGATTCACAAGTCGAGCTTGCGGAGCGCCTGATTCTCGCGATGCTGGTCGGCAAAGACCGGGAACCGACTCTGCATTTCCCGCCAGGTTGTCTTCGCCTCGTCCATGCGCTCCAGTTCGACCAGTATTTCAATCGC
This sequence comes from Lentisphaeria bacterium, assembly GCA_007130365.1. Taxonomy (GTDB): domain Bacteria; phylum Verrucomicrobiota; class Lentisphaeria; order Oligosphaerales; family PUNB01; genus SLSR01. The sequence goes on along the minus strand of SLSR01000127.1, from coordinate 4,524 downwards.
CAGCAGCATGGCTCTCGGGACATAGACCGGATGATCTCCGAGCACAAAGGCGTTTGTCGCCTGCCGCAATCCCTGGTTCAGGCGGTTCTCCCCACGAAAAATTTCGGCCAGCAGCCAGCGGCTTCGGGTGGAGTAGGCATCGCGCATGCCGCCGCGCGCCAACCCCGCCTGCAAGACCGTGGCCGCCTGATCCATGTCCCCGCGCAGAAACAGGATCTCGCCGAGCAGCGCCTGGATTTCGGCTTCGGCAACCATCGCCTGCCCCGACTCCCGCCCCCGCATCTCCTGCCGCAGACGCTCGACTGCCGACTCGGCCTCGTCAAGGCGACGTCGAGCGATCATCACTTCCGCCAACTGCAGGGCGGCAGCCTGGCGAATCTCCACCGATTCATGCTCAAGCAACTCGCGGCAGATGGTTTCGCTGATTTTATATTCGCCTTGCCGAAAATATGTCTCCTGCAATTCCAGCAGCAGGCTGGCAGGCAGTCGCGGCCGTTGTTCAGCGGGCGCTTGCAGCAATTCCGCGAACAAGGTCAAAGCCTGATCCTGCCGCTCCAACTCAAGAAGGATGCGCCCGCGAAACAATTTGGCCTCGTTAACCACCTCGGGGGCAGTCCCCTGCTCGACCAGGAGTCCGAAAGTCTGCTGCGCCTCCTGCAATTTGCCGATTTCACTCTGAATGTACCCGAGCAGCATGAGAATCGGTTCGCGCTCGATCTCCTGCTCATCCTCCAGCAGACCGGAAAACAATCTTTCGGCGGCGGCCAGCTGGTCGGTCTCGGCATACAGCCTGCCCAGACGAATCACCAGATTGCGCGAAACTTCGGACCCCGCCTCGACGCTTTCCAGAAGCTCGCGATAGTCGGCGATGGCCGCCTCCGTGTCGCCCGCCCGCTCGGCCATGCGCGCCGCGTTGAGCCGCAGGGATATTCTCTTTTCTTCATCTTCCCCGGCCAGAGCGGCGGCCGTCCGAAAAACCTCGGCGGCGTCGCCCGCCCGCTCGAGTCCCTGCATGGTCTCGGCCAGCAGAATGGTAGTTGCCAAAGCGTATTCCCATCCTTCCTCGGCACGCTTCAAAGCGGCTCGGCACTCTTCCGCCGCCGCCTCGAACTCTTGTTCCCGATGTCTGGCAAGAGCCGAAAAGTAATGAACTTCCGGCCTTTCTTCGGCCTCCGGATATTGCTCGACAAAGCGCCGGCCTGCCGCCGCCGCTTCGGAATAGCGTTCCAGTCTGAACCCGCAAACCACCTCATAGAACAAGGCGATCCTGGCCAGATGCTCGGGTGCCTCCCGGTCGCCGGCCAGTCGCCGCCAGCGGGTCAAGGCCGATTCATAGCGCTCCAATTCAAACAAGCCAAGAGCCAGCAGATATTCCACTTCATGGTCAAGCGCTTCGGGATATCGACTTTGCCAGTCCTCCGCCGCCTCGACCAGTCGAGAATAATCGCCCGTCGCATGATGAACTCGAAGTCCCACGACTTCGGCCGCCGCCGCCGTTTCGCTTTCCGAAAATTCCAGCGACAGACGCCGGACGGCTTCGAGAGCCGCCTCGAATTTGTCCTGTCGGAAAAGAGCTTCGGCGTAGAGCAAGAAAGCTTCCGAGCGCAGAGGCCCCGGGGTGCCCGATTCCTCGGCCAACCGGGACAAAGCCTCGGCGGCAGCCGGCCAATCCTCCTGTTCGAGCAAGATTCTGGCATAGGCCAAAAGCGCAAACGGCCGATAGCCATGCCGGGGATCGTCGAACGGGCGTTCGCCAAGCTGCCGGTAAATGGGAATCGCCTTGTCCAACTCCCGGCGCTCGGCAAAGATCTCGGCGGAGAAGAACATGGCCGTCTCGCGAAACACAGGCTCGGCTCGCGCGATCACCTGACGGTACTCGGCCAATGCACCGTCATAGTCTCCGCGCTCGAACAGAATGGCTCCCAGCAAAAGCCGAATCCGCGGCAGCAAAGGATCTTCGGGAAAGCGATCCCTGGCCGTCCGCAAAACATCTATCGCCTCAGCCTCCCTGCCCTGCTGCTGCAAGGCTTCGGCCAGCCGGAACATAACCCGCGGCAACAGAGCGTGATCCGGATAATTCTCGGCAAATTCCCGCAGCTCGACTTCCGCCAAGTCGTAGAACTGCCGCTGCAACAGCCCCTCGGCCAGGCTGAGCGCCTGCCCGGCCCTGCCGCCCGCCGCAAGTTCGCCTATGGTCGGCGGCGGCGGCGGCGGTTCGGCAAAGGCCGCCCTGGAAAGCCAGAGCAGGATCGCCAAAAGAACGGTGAAGACAAGTCGCATCATTCTGAATCCGGCTCGGGCAGAACCGCGAAAGCCACGTTCCAGACCCCGGCCACCCGACAGACGTCAAGCACTCCCATCACATCCCGATGGCTGGTTGCGGCATCGGCACGAATAATAATCGGATGATCCCGATACTCGCTCACCACATTGCGCAGCAGAGATTCCAGGCGAGACCGATCCATTTCCACATTGCCGATGAAAATCCGACCGTCCGCCTCGAGGTTGACAATGATCTCACCCTCGACCCGAGGCTGCGATTCGTAGCTGCGGGTAGTCGGCACCTCGATGCCGATTTTCTTCTCCCACTGCGCATAGACCGCGGCCGCCATGAAAAAGATCAGCAGCAGAAACATGATGTCGATCATCGGGGCCATTTGAAATCCGGCCTGCGGCGCCTGCAGTTTCTTTCGAAAATTCATGATCGACCCCCGCCAATTACGGTTGCTTCTTCCAGAAGTTGTTGATAAACAGTCGCATGATTCGATTGCAGGCCTCCTCCATGCCGGCGATCAGTCCGGCCAGGCGCCCGCGAAAGACCGAATAGAGAATCATCGCCATGATCCCCACGATCAAGCCGCCGGCTGTCGTGATCAAGGCCTGCGCCACCCCCTGCGACAAGGTTTGCGGATTGACCCCGCCGATCTCGGTCTGCAAATCGGCAAAGGATCTGAGCATCCCAAGCACGGTTCCCAGCAGTCCGAGCATCGGCGCGACAATCGCAATGTCCAAAAGATACTGCAAGCGCTGCCAGAGCGCCCCGGCCTGCCGACCGCCCTCGTCTTCGACCGCGTCGCGCACCGCGAAGTAGTCGACCTGACCGCTGATCTCCACCTGTTCGGCGGCCGCCGCAATGGTGCGGGCGGCCGGCGACGGGTGATCTCCGCAAATCGTCTTCAGCCGCACCAAATCCCCCTGCTCGGCCGCCTGGCCGATCTCATCCATGAACGACCGGGGCAGCAAGACCGACGAGCGGAAGCTGAACAGAAAATAAATGGTCAGGAACAGAGCCACGGCGGAAAGCAGCATGATCAGACGCAAAGTCCAGCCGCCAGCCGTCATTATACTGTCCAGCGTCACCATCTCGGAAGCCACCGCCTCCTCGGCCCGAACCGCCGTCGCGAACAAACCGCAAACCAGGCCGCACCACCATTTGCCACCGCTGTTCGAATCAAAACTCATGAGCGGGTGTTCCTTAGATAAAATGATTTTTGTTTCTGATTACTATATCCACAACCCAGGCAATCACAAATCAACACCCGGTCGCCCCCAACATTGCGGAATTATTTTTTTGGCCATAGTGCATGACGGCGCGAACTCGACTGGCTCTCGTCGTTGCCGTTGTCTGTAATGCCGGGGTCTGCGTAGGTTGAAATTATGATAATCTAATAGTTGATTTTTGGCTTGTGCTGGAAAACTATCTTGGAGCGAATATTGCTGTGCTTGACGATTTGCGCTATGCCGCATTGGGGTTGGATCTTGGCAATTATATGCTTTCCAATAGATTGCATAAAACGACTGTGCTTGAACAATGGCTTGAAAGGCCAATTGGGGGCGAACGCGATGCGCCCGCCCTGCCCGGCCAGTTCGGCCGCTCGCCGCCAAACCATATGCCCCGCCCGTTTGCCTGTCGCGGCTGCGATTATTGCCCGACCCGATCCAGGCCGGAAACAAGATCTCGGCGAGCCAATGATTTTACCGTGTCCCAAGCCAAAGTCAACCCCAAGACGGATTGACGAGGAGAGCCGGAGCTTGATGCCCCCGACCAGACTGCCGCTTCGCAAAGACTACTAGTCAAGCGGGCTTTTGACGCTTGTTCCAGGCTTGTTCAATACATGCGTGTAGATCATGGTGGTGGCCACATCCGCATGCCCCAGCAGTTCCTGAACCGTGCGGATGTCGCTGCCCGTCTCCAGCAGGTGGGTGGCGAAGCTGTGCCGCAGAACATGCTGAGTCACCCTTTTGGCGATCTGCCGCCACCCCGCCCACTTCCCGGCCGCTCCCCGGCAACCTCAGCCTAAGATATTCTTGTCAAGTCAATTGCACAGACGGCAAAAATCTCTTTAACCAAACTTGACATTTAATAAAATAGTGTTAAAATTAGAGCCATTCTTGCGTACAATCGCAAACCCGGAAGGCAATTGCATCGACTTGATTCCTTGCCTTTCAACTTAAGCCTAATACTACTGTCCGCAAAACAAGATAGATTGAATCATGAACATGCAGAAGGCATAGTATATTTAG
>SLSR01000215.1 GCA_007130365.1 Lentisphaeria bacterium | reverse complement strand
TTTTTTATTCCCAGCCGACTTGCCGGTTGTTCAAAAAGTTTCACATTCCCTTCGGTGTCTTCGACTGTTCCTCGGCTTGTTGAAAACCTGGAAACTTTGGATGGCTCAGCTCAGGAAAATGGAAAACCTTTATTAAAGGTAACAATATGACTGCAAAAGGTGAAACGCAAGTCAAACCTGAATTTTGGGCCAACTCTCCCTCTTATGCCACATCAGAAAAAGAAGAACTGCCCTCTTGCTCCAGTCGATCGGATCTCCGTTTTCTCCGGGCCGCAAGTTCCAGGAGCAGAACCCCGCTCGCCCCCAGCAGCAGCATGGCCAAGCCCCAGGCGAACTCGGGACTGGCCGGCGCGGGCCAGGCCGGAGTGCTGTAGATCGGGCGCTGCCGCCCCGCGACCGTTTCGTAAACCCAGTTCCGCCAGGGCCAGATCGCCCATAGCGAGCCCAGCATGAAACCGGCCAGTACCAGGTAGGTGGCCTGGCGCCAGCGGCGCAGCAGCCAGGAGAGAATCCGGGAAAAGGCCACGATCCCGACCACCAGCCCAAGGCCGAAAGGCAGCAAGACCATAATCGCGGACCAGTTTTCCGCCAGAATCGCCGACCAGCTTTCCGCCGTGCCCAGGCGGGAGAATTGCGAGAAGATATATTCATACTTCCCCATGATCAGCAGAATGAAGGAGCCGGATATGCCGGGCAGAATCATCGCGGTGACCGCAATCATCCCGCAGACAAAGACAAACCAGGTTTGCTCCGGCGTATCGGCCGGCATCAGCGTTACAACCCGCAGTCCCGCCAGGGTGCCGGCCGCCAGCCACAGAAGCGACCGCGGACGGCACACTCCCGAATCGCGCACGACGAACCAGATCGATCCCAGGATAAGCCCGAAAAACAGGCCGTAGACCGGTTCCGGATGGCTGCTCATCAGACGCGGCAGACCGACAACCCGGGTAAAGAAAATAATGGCGACGAAAATTCCGCCCAGAACCGCCGCCAGGAACCGCCAATGCACGCGGGCGGCCAGGCTCGACCAGCGAAAGTGCAATAGATCGCGCAACGCCGATCCGTCGAAACTCTTGACCGCGTCGATCAGCCTGGCATAGATGTCGAGGATCAGCGCCATCGTGCCGCCGCTGACCCCGGGCACCACATCGGCCGCCCCCATGCAGAAGCCTTTGGCAACCAGCCACGGGGTCTCCGAAACACGGGTGCGGTCGGGCTCGGTCTTGCGATTTTTCCCCTGCCGTTCTTCCGTCACTTTTTTCTCCTGCAAGGTGTGCATAGTCAATGTATAATGCGTAATCTTTAATGTGCAATGTATCGGAGGGCGATGCTTTGTGCCCTTTTTCGCGTATTTCGTGGTTATGCAAGGCATTACGGCGCCAGCCGCCTTTTTGTGACTTTTTGTGCTTTTCGTGGCTATTAGACTAACCGCATCAAGCCTGACAAGTCGGACAGATCGGACTAATCGGACGGATCAGACGGATCAGACAGATCAGACAACCGACCTACGGCAAAAAAAGCTCGACCCCGATGACCGCGGTCAGAAACGAACCGGTGAACAACAAGTCTTCCCCGGACGGCAAATGCTGCGGAGTCCGCAGCTCCTCGACCACTCGCCAGTCCAGCCCGAGACGGACAGCGGCGGCGGTCAGCCCGGCCAGGCCGGAAGCCTTGAAGGGACGCGGATTGGTCAAAATAAAGCGGGGCTTGGGCAAATTCGCCAACTGGCGCAGAATTCCTTCGCCATCCTTGCCTTGAGCCACCCCGATGACGACCGTGAATTCCCGTCCCGGATATAGTCCGTCCAAGGCCTCGGCCAGGCGCCGGGCGGAATCGGGATTGTGGGCGCCGTCGACGATCCACAAAGGGTTCTGCCGCAGGACTTGGCAGCGCCCGGGCAGGATCGGCGGCTCGAAGTGTCGCTCCGGCGCGAAACCGAGCAGGCGGGCGGCCACCAGGGCGGCCGCGAAATTCTCCCGCTGCATCGGCGGCAAGGCCAGCGCCGCCGGAAAATCTTCGGCCAGCTTCGGATCGGCCAGGAACAGGGGCGCGTCATACTCTTCGGCACGCGCCCGCAATATCGGCATCGCCGACCCGGCAAATGGCTGGCGCGCGACTACCAGCGGCACCCCGGGCTTGACGATTCCCGCCTTCTGCGCCGCGATCGCCTCGATCGTCGAGCCCAACAATTCCGTATGGTCGAAACTGATCGCGGTTATGATCGTGCAGCGGGGGGCGGCAATGTAGTTGGTCGCATCAAGCAAGCCGCCGATCCCGGTCTCGACTACCGCGTGCGAACAGCCGCGCAAGACGAACAGGCGCAAGGCCAGAACCGTCATTATCTCGAAAAAGTTCGGTCTGAGTCCGCGCCTTTCCACTTCCCCGATCAGTAGCGTCGCCTGCTCGATCAGCAACTCGTATGGCAAGACCTGCCGATCCACCAGAAAGCGCTCCCGCACACTGTGCAGATGCGGGCTGGTAAAAACCCCGCAGCCGATTCCGGCCCGGGACAGCATCGAGCCCAGAAACAGAGCCGTCGACCCCTTCCCCTTGGTTCCGGCAATGTGAACTATTTCCAAAGATCGCTCCGGATGGCCGGCGGCGGCGGCCAGGCCGGACATTCGCGCCAGGCTGTATTCCCGGCTGGAATAAGGTCGCGCAGTGTCTCGCTCCAGGTCGATATACGGAGAAAACAGATCGAGAAAGGCTTTTTCCGAAGACTCCTGCTTTTGCACCTGCGCACTCCCGGGCCAACACCCGCCATTGGGTTTTCACCGCCCGGTTGGGGCGGTAGTTCAAGCAAAATCTTCCGCGCGGTCGGATCTGATGAAATCAATGTCCGGATGCAATTTGACCATGACAAAGTATTCCGCATCCCTCAGCATCGCGGTTCCGTCGCTGGGCAGAATATTGGGCAAGGCCGAATTGGGCACGGAAAACTTGAACCCGCCTTCGGCCATCAGCTCGAGGCGGCCTTGCGGATCGAGGCTCGCCCTTCCGTGCAGACATTGAATGCGGGCCCGTTCCGGAGCCCCGTCAACCTCCTTGACCAGAACCACGCAAAGCTTGCGTCCTTCCAGATATTGCAGAGAGGTTCGACTCATGTGCGGCCCCGTTTGCTGTTTAGTGGTTAAAGCATGCCTTGCTGCGACCGGCGGGCTGAAGCACCGCCTCCACTGCCGCGTAAACGCGGAACTGCGGCAGCTTGTTTCCCAAACGCTTGCCTCCTTCCGTCCTCCGAACCCCGGAACCCCGGAACCGAAAAATGACCCATGGCCGAATTCACATGAATTAAGCAGGCTAGGGATGGTCGAACACCATCTCTTTGACCTCCACACCCTCGACCTGCCGCAACTGCCCGACCAGTTCCGTCTTCTTCTCGCCGTGGTCGAGCAGCTCGAGCAGCAACAGGCCGTTGGGCGAACAAAAATCGGCCGCGGCCTCGTGCAGCCCAAGCCTGGTCTTGATCTGATCGCCATACTCGGAGAGGATTTTCTGCACCTGCCCGACATGCCTGATCCGGTCGGTAATATGCACACCCAGAATAATATGCCTGGCCAACGGCTTTGTCATCTTCGGTTCTCCCTTGGTTGAATGAATGCAGTCGACTCGAATAGTCTACCTGTCGAATAGTCTACCTGCGAATGCTGATGAAATTTAATATAGACACAAAGAGCGGGTCGGGCAAGTGGAAATCGGATTTTTCACCCTTAAATTATACTTTTGAAAAATCAACCATGGAAAGAACCGATTAAATGGCGCGAATAGTGCAGAAGTACGGGGGCACCTCGGTTGCCAATACCGAACGCTTTATGGAGGTGGCCCGCCGCATCAAGAGATACCACGACCAGGGAGAGCAGGTGGTGGTGGTGGTCTCCGCCATGGGCGGGGTGACCGACCGCCTGATCAAACTGGCCGCCGAAGTCAGCCCGCAAACCAGCGAACGCGAAATGGACATGCTGCTGGCCACCGGCGAACAGCAGAGCGTCGCCCTGTTGGCCATGGCTTTGCACGGACTGGGCTGCCCGGCCATCTCCCTGACCGGAGCCCAGGCGGGAATCGAAACCGACGGCGTACACAGCAAGGCGCGCATTCGCAACATCTCCCCGGAACGCATTGAAAAGTACCTGGGCGACGGGCAGGTGGTGATCGTGGCCGGCTTCCAGGGGCAGACCGAGGACGACATGATCACCACCCTGGGTCGGGGCGGCAGCGACTTGACGGCAGTCGCCCTGGCGGCCGCCCTCGAGGCCGACCTCTGCCAAATCTACACCGATGTCGACGGAGTCTATACCGCCGACCCCAGAATCGTGCCGGAAGCCCGCAAGATCGGGACGATCAGCCATGACGAGATGCTCGAAATGGCCAGCTTGGGAGCCAAGGTCATGCAGTCGCGCTCGGTCGAGTTCGCCAAGAAATTCGGCGTCCAGCTGGAGGTTCGCTCCAGCCTGAACCAGTCGCCCGGCACTATTATCACAGAGGAGACGGAAGCCATGGAAGAAGTAGTCATTCGCGGCATCAGCGCCGACAAGAACGAAGCCAAGCTCACGGTTCACGAAGTTCCCGACCGCCCCGGCCAGGCGGCCAGACTGTTCGGCATACTGGCCAGGGCCGCCATCAATGTCGACATGATCATCCAGACCGCCAGCCGAAGCGGCCGGGCCGACATTTCTTTCACCGTGCCGAAAACCGAGCTTAATACCATTCGCAACAAGCTGGCCGAGCGCATTGTCGAAGAGCTGGGCTGCGAACGCATCGCCTATGACGAAGACATTGCCAAGGTGTCGCTGGTCGGCATCGGCATGCGCAGCCACAGCGGAGTGGCGGCCGAAATGTTCGAGGCACTGGCGCGGGTCGGCATCAACATCCAGATGATCTCGACCAGCGAGATAAAAATCAGTTGCGTCGTCGCGGAGGAGGCGGCCGACCAGGCCGTGAGAATCCTGCACCGGACTTTCGGGCTTGACCAGGAACCGTAATCGGATTCACAAAACAACAACCCCAGGCGCGGCCTGGGGCTACAATGAGACCGTCCCCCTGGGGCTGGGATCAAGGATCGGCGACCAGCGGCTAATTCGACAGGGAGAAACCACCATGAACAAGATACCGGAAGTTCAAATCTACGACACCACTTTGCGCGACGGCACCCAGGCCGAGGGAGTCTCCTTCTCACGCGCCGACAAAATCAGAATCACGGAGCGGCTCGACAGCTTCGGCGTCGCCTACATCGAAGGCGGCTGGCCCGGCTCCAACCCCAAGGACATGGGCTTCTTCGAGGCGGTGCGCGGACGCGTCTTCAAGCACGCGAAAATCACCGCCTTCGGCAGCACCAGGCGCGCCGGCAATCCGCCCGCCGAAGACCACAACCTGCGCACCCTGCTGGAGGCGGAGACCCCGGCCGTGGCCATCTTCGGCAAGGCGTGGCTGCTGCATGTGCATCAGGCCTTGCGCATCGCGGCCGAGGACAACCTGGCGATGATCGCCGACTCCTGCGCCTTCCTCAAACAGCACGGAAGAGAGGTGATCTTCGACGCCGAGCATTTCTTCGACGGCTATTCCGACAACCCCGAATACGCCCTGGCCTCGCTGCTAAAGGCGGCTGAGGGCGGCGCCTCGACCATCGTTCTTTGCGACACCAACGGCGGCGCCATGCCGCACGATGTCGCCCGCATTTGCGAACAGGTCAAGGCCGCTCTTCCCGCCGCGGTGCAATTGGGAATCCATTGCCACAACGACGGCGGCTGCGGCGTGGCCAACAGCCTGATGGCGGTGCTCAGCGGAGCCACCCACGTGCATGGCACGATCAACGGGATCGGCGAACGCTGCGGCAACGCCGACCTGTGCTCGATCATTGCCGATCTCGAACTCAAGCTGGGCAGGCCGTGCCTGCCGCCGGGCAGCCTGGTTCACATGCGGGAATTGAGCAGTTTCGTCTACGAGCTGGCCAATCTGCATCCGGACACCCACCAGCCCTACGTGGGAAAGAGCGCCTTCGCCCATAAAGGCGGCATTCACGTCAACGCGATCCAGAAGGACAGCCGCACCTACGAGCATATTGCCCCCGAAAAAGTCGGCAACACCCGGCGCATCCTGGTTTCCGACCTGGCCGGCGGCAGCAATATCATGGCCAAGGCGGCCGAGCATTCGCTCGACATCGACCAGAAGAGCGACGAAGCCCGCGCCATTCTCGCCGAACTGAAGCATTTGGAGGGGCAAGGCTACGAGTACGAGGCGGCCGACGCCTCGTTCTTCCTGCTGATGCAGAAGATGCTCCAAAAGCATGCACCCTTCTTCACCCTCGAAGGCTTCCGCGTAATCGTCGAAAAGAGAGGCCCGCAAGCCCCCTGCCTCTCCGAGGCCACCATCAAAATCACGGTCGACGGCGACACCGAACTGGCGGCGGCCGAAGGCGACGGACCGGTCAACGCCCTCGACCGCGCCCTGCGCAAGGTGCTTAATCGCTTCTACCCGGAAATCGCCAAAGTCCACCTGCGCGACTTCAAGGTGCGCATTCTCGAAGGCGAAGCCGGCACCGCCGCCAAAACCCGGGTTCTGATCGAGTCCGGCGACGGCGACAGCATCTGGGGCACGGTCGGGGTCAGCGAGAACATCATCGAAGCCAGTTGGCAGGCTCTGCTGGACTCGGTCGAATACATTCTGTTTCGCAATGCCGCCGGGGTCTCGACCAGCCCGGACGGCAGGAAGCCGGAAAGGAATCCCGGACAATGATCGTTGTAACCGGCGGCGCCGGCTTTATCGGCAGCGCCTTGATCTGGGCGCTCAACCGTCGCGGTCAGTCGGACATTCTGGTGGTCGACCGACTGGACGACGACGAGCGCTGGCGCAATCTGCGCGTCCTGCAGTTTGCCGACTACCTGGACAAGGACGAATTCATCGCCCTGATCCGGGAACGGCGGCTGCCCGGCCGCGTCGAGACCATACTCCACATGGGCGCCTGTTCCGACACCGCCGAAAGCGACGCCGCCTTTCTGCTGCGCAATAATTTCGAATACTCAAAATGGCTGATCGAATATGCCGTCGACCAGGGGGTTCGCCTGGTCTACGCCTCCAGCGCGGCCACCTACGGCGACGGCGCACAGGGCTATGCCGACGACGAATCGCAGCTCTCCGAACTGCGGCCGCTGAACAAGTATGGCTACTCCAAACATTTGACCGACCTGTGGGCATGGCGCCGCGACCTGCTCGCGCTGGTGGCCGGAGTCAAGTTCTCCAATGTCTTCGGCCCCAACGAATACCACAAGGAGAACATGCGCAGCGTGGTACACAAGGCCTTCGACCAGATTGGTCGGAGCGGCCAGGTCGAGCTGTTCAAGTCCTACCGTTCGGACTATCCGCACGGAGGGCAGACCCGAGACTTCATATATGTCAAGGACGCGGTCGACATGACCCTCTTCCTGGCCGACCACCCCAACCTGAACGGGCTGTACAACATCGGCACCGGCCAGGCTCGCACCTGGAACGATCTGGCCAAAGCGGTCTTTGCCGCGCTCGGCCTGGAGCCGCGCATCGAATATATCGAAATGCCGGATTCCCTGCGCCCGCGCTATCAATACCATACCAGGCTGAACATGGAAAAGTTGCGCCAGGCTGGCTATGGCCAAACCCCGCGCAGCCTGGAACAAGCGGTCGCCGACTACGTCCAAAACTATTTGAAGCCGGGGAAATACTTGGGCGACGAATAGACCAAACCAATTTCCAAAGACCCCGCCAGCAACTTCGTCGCATACTTAATTGCATAAACATTCAGACTCAAATAGCCCCAAATTCGAGAAAAAAACAAAAAAACGGAAAATT
>SLSR01000271.1 GCA_007130365.1 Lentisphaeria bacterium | reverse complement strand
GAGAATGGGAACAAAACTCGTCGGAGACGGTGCCCGGCCTGTTGGCAACTCCGTCGTTGAATGCAAATAATAAGTGCCATTTACCCACAGATTTCCCTATAGAGCCATATTTAATATTTTGCAAGTTATACGGCTGGCACCTCGCCGCAGCGATCCGGACTGCAATCGTCGATCATGATGATTTCCAGGTCGGCGAGGGTTTGTCCGAGCAGCGAGTCGAGACATTCTTCCAAGTACGTCTGCATCCGGTAGATCGGCACCAGTATCGAGACTTTGGCTTGATTGGTCTTTTGTCTGGTCATGGCGGCGGGGTTATTGGGCTAGGGCTTGCGCCGCAGCAGGGCGGCATAGGCGCCGTCGTGCCATTCTCCGGGCATAAGCCGGGTTTCCCGCTCCAGCTTGAATTGCGGATGGGTGGCGAGAAAGTCCCGGATGCGTTCTTCGTTTTCCTCCGGCTCGATGCTGCATGTGCTGTAGACCAGGCGGCCGCCGTTCGCCACCAGGGGAGCGGCGCCGTCAAGGATGCGCTGCTGCATCTCTGTCAGGCGAGCCATTAGCTGCCGCGAAAAGCGCCAGCGCACATCGGGTCGGCGGCGCACCACGCCGGTGTTGGTGCAGGGCAGGTCGAGCAACACCCCGTCCAGACCACCGCGGCGAAAGGGCGGGGCGGCGGCATCGGCGACGGTCAGGGCGGCCTCGGTTCCGCGCAGATTTTCGCGCAGGCGTCCGAGGCGGCGCAGGTCGCGGTCGGCCGCCACCAGTAATCCTTGTTCGCGCATGGCTTCGGCCAGCAGCAGGGTTTTGCCGCCGGGGGCGGCGCACAGGTCGGCGATCTTTTCTCCGGGCGTGGCTTGCAGCATGGCCGGCGCCAGGGCGGTGGCCGGATCCTGGATATAGAAAAGGCCTCGCCGGAAGGCCGTCGACGCGAGGAATTCGCGTGGTTTGGCGCAGATGAAGAAGCTCTGCCCGTCAAGCCACGGCAGAGCGGGCAGCGGCTGCAGGAGGGCTTCGGCGGGGCTGGCGTTTTCGGGAGCGGCCGCCCGGTCGCCGCGCCGTCGGACGATCATCGGCGCCGGGGTCTGCGCCAGCTCGGCCAGTCTGGCGACTTCTTCGGGGCCGAGATGGGAGCGCCATTGTTCGATCAGTTCGCTTCCCAGATTGTGGCGGGCACTCGGCGTCATTGGTTCGGGCGGTTGTTCCAGCAGTTGCCTCCGCTCGCGCTGCAGTCGTCGTAGAACCGCGTTGACAAAATTGGCCTGATGCCGGCTGAAGCGACGGCTCGCGAGGCGGACGCAGGTGTCGATGACGACCGGTGGCGGCAGAATTTCGCCGTAGAGCAGACGGCAGGCGCCGATGCGCAGCAGGCATTGCAGATCGCGCCTGCATTTGCCGAGGTCGCAAAGCTGGCCGAGCAGCCAGTCGATAAGCCCGAGCTTGCGGAACAGCAGGTCGAGCAGGGTGTGAATCTTTTGCCGGTGTTTCTGGGCGGGCGGGATTTCGAAGGCGGCATCGTTGTACTGCCAGTGGCACAGCAGATCGAGGGCGTCGCCGAACACTTGATCGGGAACCGACTGATGTTTATGGTGGACTGGCAATGGCGACCTGCGCTTTCGTTTTGTGAATCTGGATGTATGCTAATTGACGATGACGAGCAAGGCCTCGTCTCATGGTCGGACGGCGTTTTTTGCCCTGCCGTCAACGGCTGTAATATACCGGGGATCGGCTGGAATGATATGGAGGTCTCTGATGATGCGCAGGATGATCTTGGCGTTGGCGCTGCTCGGCTGGGCGGGGGCGAGTTCGCTGGCGCACGGCGAGTCCGAGGCGGCTTTGGCGTTGCGGCAGGTTGTCCGCCTGCGGAGTGATCTGGAGGTGGTGCGCGAGGATCAGCAGCGGCTGTATGGCATGCTGCAGGAGAACCGGCAGTTGCTGGAGGGCTTGCAGCGGCAGCTGGCCAATTTGTCCCGGCAAGTCGAGTCGGCGGCGGCCGCGAGCGGCGGCGATGCCGCGCTACGGCGGGAGATCGAGGTCTTGCGGCGGGCGCTTCGCGAGGAGAGCGCGGCGCGACAGCGGGCGGTCGAGTCGGTGATCGACAGTCTGTCGCGGGAAATGGCGGCCTTGGCCGCGAGCCGCGGCGGCGGCACGGCGCGCCCGGTCGACAGCGGCGGCAGTCGCGAATGGAGCGGCCCGGTGCAGGGCGAGTACACGGTGGTGCGGGGCGATACTCTGAGCACGATTGCGCAGGCCTTCGGGATCACCGCCAATGCGCTGAGGGAAGCCAACAATCTGCGGGGCGACCTGATTCGCGAGGGACAGGTGCTGGTGATCCCGCAGCGGCAGTAGGGGAATGGCCTGGCCAGCCCGACGATTCATGCGCAAAGGAAAAGACAATGATTTTAGGATGGTGATCAAAATGACGAATGAAGATTTGAAAAAGGCGGTGATCGGTTTGCTGCAGAAGAATGCGCGGATCGGCGAATCGGAAATTGCCGACCGCCTGCGCAGCGATCCCGAGACGGTGGCCAGGCTGATCCGTGAAATGGAGGGGGACGGCACGATCATCGGCTACCATGCCCTGGTCAACGACGAGTTGGCGGGCAACGGCGAAGTGCGGGCTCTGATCGAGGTGCAGGTGCTGCCCGAGCGCGACGGCGGCTTCGACCGGGTGGCGCGGGCGATCGGCCGCTTTCGCGAAGTCTGCAGTGTGTACCTGGTCTCGGGTCAGTACGATCTGCGGGTGGAGGTGACTGGCGAGACCCTGCAGCAGGTGGCTTTGTTCGTGGCCAGTCGTCTGGCGCCGATCGACGGAGTGCAGGCGACCGCCACGCATTTCATGCTGAAGAAGTACAAGGAATCCGGGTTCAGTGTAGAAAAGGATGAAGATTATGAGCGACTCAAAGTCTCGCCCTGACCGCAATTGGGTGGCGAAGCATATCGCGGGGCTGCCGCGCAGCGGCATCCGCGATTTTTTCGAACTGGTCAACAGCCGCGACGGGGTGATTTCGCTGGGCATCGGCGAGCCTGACTTCGTGACGCCGTGGGGGATTCGCGAAGCCACCATCTATGCCCTCGACAAGGGGCATACCAGCTATACTTCGAATCTTGGCCTGCTCAGTCTGCGGCGCGAGTGCTGCCGCTATGTCGGTCGCGAGTTCGGGGTCGACTACGATCCGGTCGGCGAATGCATCATCACGGTCGGGGTCAGCGAGGGATTGGATCTGATCATGCGGGCGATTCTCGATCCGGGCGACGAAGTGATCTATCACGAGCCGTCCTATGTCTCGTACGCGCCTTCGGTCGCGATGACCCACGCGATTCCGGTGGCGGTGACGACCGAGGCGGAGAACGGATTCGCGGTGCGCGCCGAGGATGTCGAGAAAAGGATCACTCCCAGGACCAAGGCTCTGCTGCTGAACTATCCGAACAACCCGACCGGCGGCAATTTGAGCCATGCGCAGAAGGCGGCGCTGGCCAGGCTGGCGGTCGAGCGCGATCTGCTGGTGATTACCGACGAGATCTATTCGGAGCTGACCTATGGCGAGCGCACGCAAAGCATCGCGGCCTTTCCCGGGATGCGCGAGCGCACGGTGTTTCTGCACGGCTTCAGCAAGGCCTTCGCCATGACCGGCTACCGGATCGGCTACGCCTGCGGGCCGCGGCCGTTGATCGAGGCGATGATGAAGGTGCATCAGTATTCAATGCTGTGCGCCTGCGGCTTCGCCCAGGAGGCGGCGCTGGAGGCTTTGCGCAACGGGGCGCGCGACCGCGAAGCCATGCGCGGCGAGTACGAACAGCGCCGCAATGTGATCGTCCGGCGGTTGAACGGCATGGGGTTGTCCTGCAACTTGCCGGAGGGCGCCTTCTATGTCTTCCCCCGGATTGCCGCGACCGGCCTCAGTGCGCAGGAGTTCGCCATGGGCTTGCTGGAGCACAAGAATGTGGCGGTGGTGCCCGGCACCGCCTTCGGGGCGGCCGGTGAGGGGCATGTGCGCTGCGCCTACGCCGCTTCGATGGCCGATATCGAAACCGCGATGAGCCGGATGCGCGAATTCATCGATGAATTGTGAGCAGTCGGAGGCGGATGCTTTGAACAGTCTCGACAGTGCGCTCGCGGTCTTCGCGGACACCGACCAATACCATACTCCGAAGGATGCCCGGGTTTCGCCGGTCTACCGGATTCCCCTTTTGCGCAGTCCGTGGTTTCATCTGCGTTTCTGCCTGGGGCTGCTGCGGCGCAGCCGCCGCCTCGCGATTCGCGGAGGCTTCGACGACCAGGCATTGCGCGATGCCGGTTTTCACTACTTGAGGATGATGGAGCAGGCCGGTGCGAAGTTTCATGTCGCCGGTCTTTCCCGGCTTGACCAGGTGGCGGGGCCGGTGGTGGTTGTGGCCAATCATATGAGCCTGTGCGAGACCTTTGTCCTGCCGGCGATGATCAATCCGCGCAAGCACGCGGTCAGTTTCGTGGTCAAGCAAAGTTTGGTCGACTATCCGATCTTCGGACCGGTCATGCGGGCCACCCGGCCGGTGGCGGTGACCCGGAAGAACCCCCGCGAGGACTTCAGGCGCGTGATGCAGCAGGGCAGCGAACTGTTGGGGCAGGGGCGCAGCGTGATCATTTTCCCGGAAACCCGACGGCGGCTGGTGTTTCGCGCCGAGCATTTCAATACGCTGGGCGAGCGTTTGGCTGAAAGAGCCAAGGTGCCGGTGGTGCCGGTGGCTTTGCGCACGGATTTCCTGGCGCACGGCAGGCTGATTCTCGACTTTGGCCCCTTGCGTCAGGAGCGGGCGGTGCATTTCGAGTTTGGCGAGCCGCTGTTGCCGGGTGGCGGCCTGAGGGAGAAGCATCAGGCGATCGTCGATTTCATCGGCGGTCGCTTAAGGCAGTGGGGCGTGGCCTGCGAGGAGTAGCCTGCTTTGGCCGGTTCAGCGTTTGATGATTTTGCCGACGATGCGCACCAGCCCGGACACGGCGCGGGTGATCGACTCGACCTGGCGCAGGTTGGCCAGCGCCTTGTCCAGTTGCCCGACGCTTTGTTCCAGTTTCTTCCGGTGTTTGCTCAGCTCCTCGCGAATCTCGGCCAGGCGAGCTTGTCGCAGACGCAGGTAGGCCAATTGCAGTTCGGCCAGTTGCAGAGCCGCCTCCCGGCGTTCGTCCGGCGGTTGCCGCTCCAGCTCCATCAGGTAGTCCAGTTGCAGCATGGCCGAGCGCGTGCGTCGCATTTGCGCCAGGGTTTGTCGCTTGATTTCGCCGGGGGTTTCCATGAATATTTCTCCTTGTATACGACAGCCTGCGATCGGCGGGCTGAAGCCCCGCCTCCACTGCCGCGCAAACGCGGAACTGCGGCAGCTTATTTTTCCACTCCGACCTCTGTCCACCGACCTCCCAAACCCGGAATCTCCGAACTTCGGAACCCACGAACCACGCCTGGCCGAATGGGCCTGGATTAATCAGGCTACGGCTGGCGGGCCAGCTCGACCAGGTCGAAGATGGCGTCGATGCTGGCCACCAGGTGCGGCCAGTCCTCGATGCGGACTCGGTTTTCCGCCAAATCGATGAATTGGCGCTGCAGCTCTTCCGCCGCCTTGGCCGCCTGGTCGACCCGGGCCAGCATGACATAGCCGGACAATATTTCACGCCGCCGCCGCTGCCAGTTGGCAGGCAGGCGGGCCTCGCCGATGTAGGGTGCGGCCACTTCGCTGTAGGAGCGGGCATCGGCAATGGCCTGCAAGTCGGCCTCCAGTTCGACGGTCAGGCCGGTCAGGATCGCTCGCTGCAATTCCAGCTCGCGAGCGACCAGCTCGGCGTGCTGCCGCAGTTCGCGGGTCAGCGCCCGATTCCTGAATTCGGCCACCAGCAGAGGGCGCGACTGTCGCATCAGCTCATCGACTGGGCGGTCGCCGATGATGGCGCCGGCCAGAGTTGGATGCAGTTGCCGGAGAGCCTCGACGATTTCGGCGGTTGCGCGCAGGGTGGCTTCCGGCGTCCGGTCGTCGGCGATTCGGCTGAGGGTCGTGAAGTAGCGTTCCAGAAGCAGGGCGTGGCGGCGCAGCTCGCGCAGTTCGTGCAGCAGCTCGCGCAGCGCCTCGGTTCTTTCGAGATAGACGGTGCGCCGCTGTTCCGCCGACAGCCTGTCGCGGTCTTTGGCCAGCAGTTCGCTGTCGGCGTCGATCGCCGCCTTTCCCGCCTCTTCCGCCAGTTGGTCGACTGCCCGGCTGTAGCTGCGCCCGGCTTCCGCGAACAGGCGGAAATGCTCGACCCGCCGCGAGGCGCAGCCGAGGGCGAGCATGGAGAGTGCGGTTGCCAGTGCCAGATGTCGTAAGGCGTTGCTATTCATAGTGCTTGCTCCTCTTTTTTTGCAAACAATCGCCACCAAGCTATTAACATAAGTTCGCTTGACCGTTTTGACAAGATGACCCGATGGCTGGATGCTGGCAACGGCGCGGCCTGGGCATAGCCATCCTGTCATCTGGTCGTCTGGTCACTTGCCTCCGAATTTCGCAACTCGCAGACCGCACATGGCTGAATGCGCATGAAACGTCTGGCTTATTAATCAGCCAGGCTGTTTCCCGAAGAAGTGCAGGTTGGCCATCGAGACTCCGCTGAGCAGAGCCCCGACAATGCCGAGGAAGCCTTGATCGGTACCGCAGAGGAACAGGTTTTCGAACGGGGTTCTGCCGTTGCGTTGTTTTTCGGTCGTGCCGTAGATCGCGCCCTGGCGACGGCCGGTGTAGCGCTCGACGGTCAGCGGGGTGAACAGGTCGGAGGCTTGCAGGTGCGGTTCGAGATCGCCGAAGCGGCAACTCAGGGAGCGCAGTTGCGCGCACAGCATTTCCTGCTTTGCCTGTCTGTATTCGGCGGCGGGCAGTCGAGCCCAGGCCTGATAGTCGGCGATTCTTGTGACCCGGACTCTGGCCTCGTTGCGCTCCTGCCAGGCCGGTTCGGGCACTTGGAAGTTGTCGGGCAGGCAGATCACGGCGCTGTTCTGGTCGGCGCGTTGGCGGGGATTGCGAAAGCTGAACTCGGCCTGTTCCGACTGAAAGATGATGCTCGGGGCATCGGCGGTGGACAGGCTTGGCCGGTCGCAGACGAAGATGGCTTCGAGAAACGACATCGGGCCGGGAACCGCATCGCGCGGCCGGGGTGCGGCCGCCTCGTCGTCGGCGCAGAGCGCCATGGTTTCCGGGTAGCCGGCGCAGGAGAGCACGGCCTCGGCCTGCAGGCGGCGGCCGTCGTCCAGCTCCGCCTCGTTCACCTGCCGGTTGCGGGTGTGCAGTCTGCGGACTCCGCATTTTGTGTAGAGTTCGCCGCCGGCCTCGCGATAGCGTTCGGCGAGGCGTTCGAGCAGGGGGCGCATGCCGTTGCGCGGGCGGCAGAAGCCCTCCTGGAAGATGCTCTGGAACATGATGCAGAATTGCGCGAACTGCATGTCGTGCTCGGCCGGATTGCCGTAGTACATCAGGGGGCAGATGATCATTTCGCGCAGCAGCGGTTCGGCAATCGTCGCTTCGAGTACTCGGCGGGCCGAGAGCCTGGGCGCGTCAAAGGCGAGGCTGGGGAATTCGTCGATCTTGGCGACCAGGCGGCGGAAGCTGTCGATCTGCCGGGGGAACCGGTCGGCGACTGCGCTTTCGAGTTCCCGGAAGTCGTTGGAAAAGCGCAGTTCCGCGCCGGGAAAGCTGATCAGGGAATGGTTCTGCTCGACCAGGTCGAGGTTGCGATAGGGCAGGCGCAGTTGCCGGAGCAGTTTGTCGAGCGGGCGGCCGCGTTCGCCGGGGCGGCTGAAGTTGGTCATGGCGTGCAGTCCGACATCGAACTCGCGGCCGGCCCGGCGATACCAGGAGTTCATGCCGCCGATCCGGTGGTGGCATTCGAGGATGGCCACTTTGCGTCCGTAGTGGGCGAGCCGGATGCCGGCGGCCAG
>SLSR01000139.1 GCA_007130365.1 Lentisphaeria bacterium | reverse complement strand
GCCACCGCCTCCCAAAGCTCTACTTCCGCTTCATGGATGATCGTGACGCCTGTCATGAATACTTGGCCCTGATATCCGCGAAAACCTCGGCCGCCGGGCGGCCAGAGGCGGTACCCTCGCGCACCATGTTGAGCCGACGCTGAATTTCAGTCTCCTGCGCCGGGCTCAAATCGTACTCAGCCGGATCGTCGAGACTGAGGATTAGCTCGTGAGCCAAGCTTGCACGCTCGCTCGCCGACAGCGCCATGACTTCACTACGCATCTTTTCAACCGTGATCATGCTCAAACAATACCCCCGCTGGCAACCGCTGTCAATTCTTTAGGCAGAACATATAATAAACGAAATTGAACATTTTACGGAGATTGACGAAGGGACGGGAGCTTCTCTCAAATATAAGAAGTTTCCCTGTTGCTCTCAATCTCTGCCTAATGCAAGTAATTTATGCCTTAATTACGCGGTTTGCAAGTCGTTTGTCACAACCCTTCTTTTCGCGCAAGCGACGGAAGCGCAGGCGGAATTAGTTCGGGCAATAAAGACCGGACTGAATCCGCCTGTCTGCGTGCGGTACGCACAGGCAGGCAAAGGACGCAAAGGGGCGGCATTTTTCAACCACTGATCTACACTAATCCGCACTAATCCGGTGCGGGAGGATTAAGCTCTCCCGCTGGTCGGGTTAATTCTCCCGCAGGCGTCATCCCTTCGGGAATTTTATCTGCGTGATCTGCGGCTTTATTATTTTTGTTTGACTTCACGGAATCAGGAAACTAACCTCGTCCTGCGGCTATGGCCACCCACGGGATGCGGTGTTTGTCTCGAATTGAAATCGGGTTCTCTGTCCATATATTCGACAGAGATTGTCAATACGGTTTCAATTTGTGATTGAGGGTTTGCCGATGTCTTGCCGCGATACAGAGAAGGATTGGTTCGATCCCCTGGTTACCGGTCGCAACCGGATCTTGACCCATGCCCCGCTCAACGCCTATCCCGATGCCGAGGCGGCCCGGAGGCGGGTGGTCTCCCCGTTTGCCCAAAGCCTGAATGGCACGTGGAAGTTCGCCCTGAGCGACTCGCCTGAACATATGCCGCCAGGCTTTGCCGATGCCGAGTTCGATGATTCTGATTGGCTTGACATGGCCGTGCCTTCGAACTGGCAGCTTGACGAACGGGTTGACGACCAGCCGATCTACACGAACATGCCGTATCCTTTTCAGGGAACCCCGCCGGATGTGCCGAAGACCAATCCCACTGGGTGGTATCGGACGGCTTTCGAAGTGCCGGCCGACTGGGCGGGGCGCGATGTGTTCCTGGATTTCGAATCCTGCGACTCGGCCTGCAAGGTGTGGATCAATGGCCAGGAGGTCGGATACAGCCAGGACAGCAAGTTGCCGCACGAATTTGAAATCACCTCCTTCCTGATCCCTGGCGTGAACCGTCTTTCGGTGATGGTGGTGCGGTACTGCGACGGATTCTGGCTGGAGTGCCAGGACTATTGGCACCTGAGCGGCATTCAGCGGGATGTGCGACTCTACTGCAAACCCAAGGCCCGGATTCGGGATTATGTGGCGCAGACAAAGTTCGACAGTCAATACCGCAATGCCAATCTGCTCGTTAAAGCATATATGAACAAAGTGGATGATCTGGCTGCCGGTTATGCCGTTGAACTTCAGCTCTACGATCCTCAGGAGGAACCGGTTTTTGCCGAGCCACTCGCGGCGCCGGTTAGGCTGGAGACGCCAATGTATCAGGGAGGCGACGGCGAATTTTCCAGCGCGGGGTTCAATGTGCTAGTGGAGGCGCCGCCTAAGTGGACGGCGGAAACCCCGTATCTTTACACGCTTGTCATGACCCTGAAGGATCCCGCGGGCGAGGCCGTCGATTTCGAGAGTTGTCGCGTAGGTTTCAGGCAGGTCGAGATAAAAGACGGCATGCTGCATCTGAATGGCAAGAGAATGCTGGTGCGCGGGGTCAATGACCACGAGCATCATCCGGTCAAGGGGCGCTCTCTTGAGGTGGCTGATATGCGCGAGGAAATCATCGCCATGAAGCGATTGAATTTCAACGCGGTTCGCACCAGCCATTATCCACATCACTCCGTGTTCTATGACCTGTGCGACGAGCTGGGCATGTACGTGGTTGACGAAGCCAATCTCGAAACCCATGGCATGCAGGCGATGATCAGCAAGGATCCATTGTGGATGAACGCCTTTATGGAGCGCGCTCAGAGGATGGCGCTGCGCGACAGGAATCATGCCTGCATTGTTTGCTGGTCGCTGGGCAACGAATCAGGGCATGGCCCGCACCATGCCGCCATGGCCGCCTGGCTGCGTCATTTTGATCCGACCCGGCCGGTGCAGTATGAAAGTGGTTTTCCGGGTCTGGAGATCAGCGATATCATGGTGCCGATGTATCCCAGGCTGGAGTGGGTTGGGGAAATCTTGTCCGACCGGAACGAGACCAGACCCTTGATCATGTGCGAGTACGCCTATTCCAAAGGCAATGCCCTGGGCAATTTCCATAAATACTGGCAACTGATTGACCGGCTGCCCCGATTCCAGGGGGGTTTTATTTGGGATTGGCGCGACAAGGCTCTGGTTAAAATGGTCGACGGTCGGCCGCAATGGGTTTACGGCAACGAGTTTGACGACGGCATAGGGCCGGATGGCTATCCGTACGGTCTCAAGGAAAATCCGCAGATGTGCCTGAATGGCGTGGTCAATCCCGATCTGACGCCAAAGCCCGGAGCCTGGGAAGTCAAGAAAGTGCAGGCGCCGGTGGCCTTTGATCTGATTCCTGACAAAAACTTGATTCGCGTCCGCAACCTGTATCTGGCTCTCGACTTGAGCCATTTGGAGATCGCCTGGGAAGTGACTGCCGATGGCGAAAGCGTGCAGCGCGGGGTCGTCGCTCCTCCGCAGGTTGAACCCGGGGAAAGAGGGGATCTTCCTTTGCCGTTTGACCGCAATAGTTCAATGCCGCCCGGCAGGGAAGTCAGGCTTAATCTGGTGGCTCGTCAGAACTGTGCCACGCCCTGGTCGGAAGCTGGGCATGTTGTGGCCTGGGAACAGTTTGACCTGCCGTCGAAGCCGGAGTTCGCAGCGCCGATTATTGCTACTGCCATGAAACGCCCGGGGGCAGTCCGATTGGCGAGGAACGCGGAGAGAGTGCGGATCGTCGGCGATAAAGCGAATCTGGTCTTCGACAGTCGGCAAGGGGTTTTCACGTCCTGGCAGATTGGTGACTGTCAAGTTTTGAGCCGTCCCCTGGAGCCTTCGTTCATGCGGGCCCGAACTGACAACGACTATATTATCGGCAATCCCGGCAGCTATTGTGAGGAATGGCTGAAGTTCGGCTTGGACCGGCTGCAGTCCAGGCCGGTCGAGTGGGCGGCCGCCGAATTTCCGGAAGCCGGAGCTGTGGTCGTCAACTGCCAGACGCGCCATGTCGCGCCAGGTCAGGACTGTGGCATTGCCTGCTCGACCGCCTATACCATAGGCGGCGATGGCAGGATGTCGGTCGAGGTCGTGGTTGACGCTTCGAGTTTGCCGATCCAGACCTTGCCGAGGATTGGCATGAAGCTCGGGCTTGCAGGCGCATTCGAGAATCTGGCATGGTATGGACGCGGCCCTCATGAAAGCTACCCCGACCGCAAACAGTCGGCCATGGTCGGCATATACCGCGCGACAGTGGACGAGCAGTTCTTTCCCTTTGTTGACCCTTGCGAATGCGGCGGCCACCAGGATACGCGCTGGCTCAGTCTGACATCCGAGGGCGGCGCCGAATTCTATGCCGGAGGACGGCCGCTACTGCATTTCTCGGCCTTGCGCTATACGATTGAAGACCTGCTTCAAGCCGGGCATGTCTACGAGTTGACGCAGACCGAAGATGTGCAGCTCAATCTTGACGGATTCCACTTGGGGCTGGGAGGCGACACCGGCTGGACTGCCAATGTCCACTCCGAATACCTGCTGCCGCCTGGCATCTATCGCTATGGCTTAGACCTTGCCGCCCGCTTCGTCAAGGCGCAGTGATATTTTGTTGCACAAAGCCCCAGGCAGCGCCTGGGGGATTGCAGCGACAAGGCAGTATCGGCAAAGTGCAGGCTTTGGTGCGGGCTTCCAGCCCGCCGAATAACTTTTCGACTGCCCCAGGGTCGCCCTTCGGTTGCCCCTGGGCTTTTGGATTGTACCGGGGCGCTGCCCCGAAGCCCCCACCCCAACGGGGTGTTCCAACCCAGGGGGCGGTGGCATAGGCGGGGTCTGGCTACAGGTAGAATGTGGGATGGTTGTCGGTTTCCGCCAAGCGCTGGGTCAGGAGGGCGACTTCGCGCAGGTGGTAGTCGCCCCAGATGCAGGCTTCGCCGTTGGGTACCCGGCTGCCTTCGGGGACTGTGTCCCAGCCGTTGGGGTGGTGGTAGAGGGCGTGCAGAAGCAGTCCCTGGTGTTCGGGGTCGAGTCCGAGATAGGAATCCTGCAGCAGAGTGCGCAGCACGGTCAGGCCGGCCTGGCGAAAGCGGGCGGCGGCCTCTTCCTGATTGCGCCGGAGCAGGTATTGCCCGAGTCGCAGCAGCCCCTGGGCGGCAATCGCGGCGGCCGAGCTGTCGACCGGCTCCCAGTCGTTGTTTGGTTCGGCCGGGCGCATCAGGCAGTCGCCGAGGCGGTGCAGGTTGGGGGCGCCGGTATCCCAGTAGGGTATGCCGTCGGTCGGAGTCTGTTCGATATAGAAGTCGGCGGTGGCCTCGGCGGTATGCAGGAATTCCTTTTCGACGGCCTGGCGGCCGCCGAACGGTTCGAGTTCGTCATCCGGCAGGTCGGCGAGAAACTCCAGTTGTTCGGCGAAGCCGCAGAGGATCCAGGCCAGGCCGCGAGTCCAGGTGGAGAATGGCGAGTAGCCCTGCTGACTGCTGGGGCAGCGGTAGCAGCCGTTGTTAAGGTTGAAAATGCTTTCGTGGGCGACCCTTCCGCGCTGGTCGAAGGCATCGCGGCCGGTGCCGAAATAAACATTCCAGCGGCTGGTGCTGCGGGCGTGCTGAATCAACCGTTCGAGCAGAGAGACCGACTGTTCCTGCTCGCCTCTCAGGCGATGTCCGAGTTGGTGGGCCACCGCCAGGACGCGCAGGGAGCGGATGGTGTCGGCGAACAGCGAGTGCGGGCCGTTGAACGAGTAGATGAAGCCGCCTTCGGGCAGGGCGGTCCAGCGTCGGGCCTGCACCGCGCCCGAGCACTTGAGAGCCAACCGATAGAAGTGGCGCTGCCACGGATCCTCCGGCAGGCGTCCCTGTTCGAGCAGGCGCAGCAGGTTTCCGTAGGTGCTGATATTGTTGAAGCCGTGGTCGTGAACCCCGAAGTGAGTGACATGGACGGCCATCTTTTCCAGAGTGTTGCGGCGGCCGATGTCGAGGAACTCCGAGTCGTCCCCGGCCTCGAACTGGAGAAGTGCCGAGCCGTAGACGAAACCCTGGGTCCATTCGGTCCAGCCGCGGGCGGTGTATTTGCCGCCGACGGTGAAGACCGGGGAGCCCTGCTCGGCCGGGTAGTTGTTTTCGATGTCGCGGATTTTACGGCCGGAAATCGACCACATGCGGCGGATGGCGGGCAGCAGGTCGCCGGGTTGCAGGGCGGGGTCGATGTCGATCATGGCGGCTTTTCCTTTCAGCTTAACATTTACAGATTGTCCCTGACAAGATATCTGAATCTGGCCGATCTGCAAATTCCGACTCGCCGCTGATTGTTCAGGGCAGACGGCAGGTTGCCTGCTGGCGGGCGCTGTCGGCATGCAGATAGAATCCTTCACCTCTGTCCGGATCGCCGTCCGCGACATGCACGGCCTGCGCCCAGGCTGCGTCATCCGGCAGCATGCGCGCCAAACGGTTGGGCAGGGCGAGCAGGCGATCCTGGTTGATGGCGTTGCCCTGGCGTCCCGGAAAGACGGCGAGGTAGAGCATGTTCATTTCGACCAGGTCGTTGAAGAAATGGGTGCCGAGCGAGATGTCCGGGATCAGGCCTTCGTGCATGACCGCCATTTCGCAGAGCACCTTGACCGTGTTGATCTCGGAAAAGGAAACCGGAACCCCCAGGGAAGGCGAGCTGGTGCCCCAGCGGCCGGGGCCGATCAGCATCATTGGCCTGTCCCGATTTTCCGGGCAGCGGGTCAGCCGCCCGATCACTCGCGCCACCGAATAGCGATCCTGTTCGGAGAGCCGGGAGTAGACGGCGGGCACGATATAGACGATGCGGTCGAGCCGGGTGGCCAGTCCCTGGCCGATGATCGGACCGGCGCTGCGCAGAATCAGCTTGTCCGGATCGGTTTCCGCCTTCGAAGGCGGCATCGACTGGCCGGCGATGTCGAGGCGAACCTGGAAGGGGGGGCATTGCACCAGGTTGATCAGGAACTCCTGTCGGTTTGTGAAGTTGACCGTGAACTCGAGATCGACCGGCGTGTTGTAGGCGGTTTGCAGCAGCCTCGCCATCTGGCGCATTTCTGTGGGCAGCGAAGATTGCAGAATGCGGGTGAAGTCGAGAGTGCGGGCGATCGATTCGTCGGCCTTCATTTGGCGGGCGCGGCGGGCGAGTTCGAGGTTGAACACGGTCAACCGCTCGGCGACCTGCGGCTCCAGTTCTCCGATGGCTTCGGCCAGGGTGACGGTGGCGAAGCGGTTTTCGGCCAGGTCTATGACGTCGACCCGTTTCTGGCTGTAGCGCTCGGGATCGCGGGCATGGGCGTCCGGTCTTTGCAGGGGGGCGTTGAGCGCGACCAGGCGGGTATAGTCGTCCTCGAGGCGGTCGACGGCTCTGGTGCCCAGGCCCAGAACCAGACGCAGCATGCCGGCCTCGGCCTCGATTCCCGGTCCCCAGACATAGGGGTTGTAGGAGAAGGCGACTCCGGCCATCGGCGGCAGGAAGCAGCGGCCGCCGGCCGCGCCGGAGACCCGCTGCACCAGCAGGGCCATCTGCTCGTCCTGGTCGAGCAGCCCCCGCTGATCGCGGTAGAGCAGGGCTTCCCGGCTCATGGTGCTGGCATAGACCCGGCGGACGGCGGCGAGGAAGTGCTGCATGCGCTGTTCCGGGTTGCCCTGGTTGGCGCAGAACACGCTTTCGTACTTGCCGGAGAAGGCGTTGCCATAGTTGTCCTCCTGCAGGCTGCTGGAGCGCACGATGATCGGGGACTGTCCGAAATAGTTGAGCATTTCGGCGAACTGCTCCATGATGTCGGCGGGAAACTCGCCGCGCTCGATAAGCGACTGCACTTCGCCGGCTCTTTCCAGGTAGGATTCGAGGGGTTCGTCGTGGCATCGGCGCTTCGGCCACCAGCAACGGTTGAGGACAAGAAAGGTATAGAAGACATCGGAGCCGACGAAGAACGAGTCGTGCGCCTCCAGCCTTTGTCGCCAGTGCGGATCGTGGTCGATCAGGATGGCGCGAGCCAGCAGCATGCCGAGAGACTTGCCGCCGATCAGGCCGGTGCCGACCATGCGCTTGACGATCGCCACCAGGTCGCGCAGGGAGAAGTAGCGCCGGGCCAGGTCGATGAATTCATCGTTTCGGGTAACCGCCATGCGCAGCAGCCGGTCGTAGAGTCTGGCGCTTTCGCCGTTTGCGCCGCCATCCGCTTCGGCGGCCTGGCGCGCCGCCATGAAGGCTTCGGTCCAGACATCCGCCCGTTGAATCGCGAATTCGAGCCAGGGCTGGGTGCTTTCGGCGAGGATTGTCGACATGGTCGCGCTGTCGCGCACCGGTTCGAAGCGGTCGTTTTCCCGATGCCAGACATGCAGGGCGTACATGGTTTTGCTGAATCGTTTTTCGACCTTGAGCGGGTGCGCGAAGATGCGTTCGGCGCCGCGGTAGATGTCGACCACAACCTGGGCGGTGGTGGTGATCGCGTTGACTGCCATGGGGGAGTGGCGGTCGCGGATCAGGGCGAAGTAGGCAACCGTGTCCAGTTGGTAGAGGTAGGGGCAGGCGAGCATGAAGAAATTGCCCAGCATGCGTTCGCT
>SLSR01000273.1 GCA_007130365.1 Lentisphaeria bacterium | reverse complement strand
CGTCGCGTACGGATCAGAACGTGCGCTGTGCCCCTCTGGATGGCCCGAAACCCGAAACCCGAAACCCGAACTCTGCCACGAGCAATGCATCATTTCTGAATGTGAATTGAAACAAGCTACCCACTCAAAGTGAAAAGAAACCCGAATTCCTCTCAATCACTCCAGAACAAAGCAGCCGCTGCGCCAGCCTTCGAGCAGGCGGTTCTGCTCTTCGCGCAAGCCCAACTCGCGCATCCTGATCGCGGCCTCCCCATACTGCTCGTCGAGGATGCCGGAAACCAAAAGATAGGCGGCGCCGCTGCGGACATCGAGCAAGTCGTGCAGGCGCGCGGCGTTTCTGATGATAATCGGCGCCAGAAGATTGGCCGCCACCACCCGATATCGGGGGGACAGTGGATATTTCCGCAAATCCGCCGTCTCAACCCGAATCGCATCCGCATACGGCGAGCGTCCGACATTTTCCCGCGCCACCCGCGAACTCGTCTCGTCGTAGTCGAAGGCGACCACCGGGCAAAAGCCCAGCGCGGCCGCCGCCAGCGACAAAATGCCGGAGCCGCAGCCCACGTCCAGGAACGACGCACCGGGCTCCAGTCTCCGACTCAACTGCTCGACAAACTCCAGGCAGGCACGCGTGGTGCCGTGCTGCCCGGTACCGAAGCTCATGCCGGGATCCAGCTCGACCACTTGCTCGCCGCCCTGCAAGTCGACTTCAGACCAGCTGGGCTTGACAATCAGGCGCCGCCCGATGCGCAGCGGCTTGAAGTGCAGCTTCCAGCTCTCCGCCCAGTCCTGCCGCCGCACACGCCGGCAACTGAATTCAGACACCGCCGCGGACAGCCACTGGTTCCACTCGGCAAAACAGGCTTGCAGGCGAGCCCGCAATTCCGCCCCCTCCCGGTCGCCTTCCGCCGCATACAGAGAGAACAGCACCGGCGCCCGCGAACGCGCCGGCCGCTCGACCGCCGGACTCCAGCCCTGGCCGACCAGCAATTCCTCGATCAGTGGCGCATCCGCGAAGCTCGCCGTGAATTCCATTGCCGTCAACTCGCCGTCTGCCGCTTGCTTTGACATTTCTCACCGTTGCTGCTTGATTGAAAAATTGCATTTTCCCCCATCTCAATGTATATTTGAAGGTAATTATTAAAAGTCGATCTTAACGACCAAGGAATTGTTCATGAAAACCTGGATTGCGGAGCGCGGCAAGCCTTATGTCTGCGGCGCCCTGGCCGGTTTGCTGCTGGTCGCCAGCGTCGCCATCAGCGGTCAGTTTTTCGGCACATCAACCACCTTCCCCAGGCTGGCGACCCTGATCCTCGACACGGTCGGGATCGATCTGAGCCATCTTGAGTTCTACCAGACCCGGGACGGCGCGCTGACCGGCGCTGCTCTGCCCAATTGGCAGCTGCTGTTTGTCGTCGGCATCGGCATCGGCGCCCTGGGCTCCTCGGTCGTCGGCGCCACTTTCAAGCTGGAAAGACTGCCCGCCATGTGGGTGGCGCGCTTCGGGCCGAGCCTTGGGAAGCGCATTCTGTTCTCCCTGGCCGGGGGGATTCTGGTGATGGTCGGTGCCCGCATGGCAGGCGGATGTCCAAGCGGCCACGGGGTCAGCGGAGTCAGCCAACTTGGACTGAGCAGCCTGCTTGCGCTGGCCATGTTCTTTGTCGGCGGCATTGTCACCGCATTCTTGTTGTACGAGAGAAAGGGAGACGGCAAATGAATTTAATCCTGGGATTGACCAGCGGCATTCTATTCGGAGTGTTTCTGCAGCAGGCCGAGGTTTTGCGCTTCGAACGCCAGGTGGGCGCCATGCGCCTGCGCGACATGACCATTGTCAAGTTCATGCTGACCACCATCCTGGTCGGTGCCGGCGGAATCTATCTTTTGCGCGACCTGGGAGTGGTCGAGTTTTCGCCCCGGGCGCTTAGTCTGGGCTCGCAAATCGTCGGCGGACTGCTCTTCGGCATAGGCTGGGCGATTGTCGGCTATTGCCCGGGAACCAGTGTCGGCGCCCTGGCTGAAGGACGGCTGCACGTCGTCTGGCCGATTCTCGGCATGCTGCTCGGCGGCATTGTTTTCGCCTTTGCCTATCCATTCGCCCAGAACGTCATCCGCCCGCTTGGCGCCTTCGGCGAACTGTCTTTGCCCGAGGTTCTTGGAATCAACCACTGGCTGGTGATCGCGGCGCTGGTCGTCGGCGCCATCCTTCTCTTCCGCTTTTTCGAACGCAAAGGATTGTAGCCAGATCATTCCGCACCCCCCAAAGCCCGGCGGCAAGAGCGAACAGCGCATCCTCCCTCACGGCAAGTCCGGGACGACGCGTCTCTGACATTTCCTTTACATTCTTTTTACCTGCCCTTGACATCCACCCCGCCAACCCATGCTATGGTCAGAATATGCAAGCGGCAAATTATCCGAATCCTTCCATTTGACGCGCAGTATACAATCAGCAGAAAGGAATGCCATGATGAAATACCTGAAAGCCTCCGCCCTGACCCTGGTTCTCGTCAGCCTGTTCGCCGCCGCAAACGACCGCGACACCCGACTGTCGCAGGCTCGGCGCGCGCTGCGCGACCGCGATTTCGCCGCCGCGGTCGACACCCTGAACACGCTCCTGGCGGAACCGACAGAGACGGCCGACGAAGCGCTCTACCTCAAGGCGCGGGCGCTCTTCCTCGACCACCAGTTTGCGGAGGCCGCAGCCGCGACCGCCCGCCTGACCGAGGATCACCCGGAATCGGCCTGGTACCATAAGGCGCGCTTTCTGCACGCACAATGCCTGGCCGAGCAGAAGGACTATCGCGGCGCCGAAGCCATCTACTCGGCGGCCGCCAACCGCCTGCTTTCCGGCGAGCGCAAGCGGCGCATCGCCCGGGTGGTTGTCGACCTGGCCGACCGCCTGGCCCGCGAACCCGACCGCCAGGCGCTGGACGCGTCCGCCCCGGACTTCGCCAAGGCCTATCGCCTCTACGACCTGGCGCTGCGCCTGGAAATCGACCGCGATCTGCGCGACGAGCTGATGTTCAAAAAAGCCCGCGCCCTGCAGCAGGCCAACAATCACCACGGCGCGATTCGCGACTATCAGAACTACCTGCAGGAGTTCGACCCGCGCTGGAGCGGGCCGGCCGGCACCGCCCCGGCCGTGCTGCAGCCGCCGCCGGCCGGAGAGCATTGGCGCGAAGCCCGCCATCGCCTGGCCCAGACTCTGCTCGCCGCCAACCAGCACCAACGCGCTCTCCGGGAAACCGAAAACCTGCTCAATCTGCTGCTCGAGCAAGCGGAACCGCCCACTGAATTGATTGCCGACCTGCGCTGGTTGCTCGTGCTCGCCCATCGCCTGCCGCAACCGCCCGCCGATCAGCTTGAATTCGGCCTGACCGCCGCCCGCTCCTTCCTCGAGCATCACGCCGCCGATCCGCGCGCGGTCAAGGCCGCCTGGCTGATCCCGCAAACCCTCGAGCAACACGGCCGCGACGACGCGGCCGCCACCGCCTACCAGGGGTTTATCGACGACCTCGGCTTCCAACTGCCCGCCGAAGGCCTGGCCCATGCTCGACACCCGGAACTGAACAGAAGCCCGGCCGAAGCCCGCGCCGAATGGCGGCAGTGCGCGCTCTACCGGCTCGGCCGACTGCGCTTCCAGCAGGGCGACTATCCGGCCGCCATCGAACATTGGCAGAGATACGTCAGCCGCTATCCCCACGGCGGCGACTGGGCGGCCAGCCAAAACGGCATTGTCAGCGCCCGTTTCCAGCAGGGGGTGCGCGCCCTGGAAGAGAAGCGCCACGAACAGGCGCGCCGACTCTTCGACGAGTTTCTCCGCCAATACCCGCTAGACGCGCGGGCGCCCCGCATCCTCTTTGCCTTCGGTCAAATCCACTACGCCCGCGCTCTGGAGCTGAAGCAGGAAGGAGCCGCCCCGGAAGCCGTGGCGGCGGCCTGGCGCCAGGCCATCGAGGAATGGCGCAATCTGATCGGGCGCTTCGGAAGCAGCGAGGAGGCCTCGCTGGCCCAATATCGGATCGGACGCATCTATGAGGAGGAGCTGCGCGACTTTGAAAAGGCGCTGCAAACCTACCGCGATCTGAACTGGGGCAGCCAGGCCGCCCAGGCCCGGCAGAGAATTGCCATGATGACCGGCAAAGGCCTGGAGATCGAGACCGAGCGCACTTTCCGCACCAATGAAACCCCGCAGGTCAAGGTCAACACCCGCAACCTCGAAAGACTGACCGTCCGCCTCTACCGCATCGATCTCGAAGCCTACTTCCGCAAAATGCACAATCTCGAAGCGGTCGAAAAACTCGACGTCGCCCTGATCGAGCCGGACCGCACCTGGATCGTCGAAGTCGAGGACTATCAGGCCTACATGCCGTTCGAGACTATGATCGAGATCCCGTTCGACGACGGCCGCCCCGGCGCGGCGGTGGTCAATATCAGCGACGAAAACCACTGGCAGGCCACCACCCTGGTCCTGCGCTCCGACCTCGAGCTGATCTTCAAGGCCAGTCGCCGCGAGGCGCTGGTGCTGGTGCAGAACCTCCGCGAGAACCGGGTGGCCGACGATGTCCGAATCCTGTTCTCCGACGGCGCCGGCGTCTTCGCCACCGGCCTCACCGGCCAGGACGGTGTCCTGCGCCAGGCCGCCGACCAGCTCGACAGCCTCGACCAGGTGCGGGTGCTGGCCATGCGCAACGGTCATGCCGCCGCCTACAATCTCGACCTCTCAGGGCTGACAACCAGTCGCGGCCTGATACCCAAAGGCTATATCTATACCGACCGTCCGGCCTATCGTCCCGGCGAAACCGTGGCCGTCCGCGGCATCCTGCGCGACGTGACGGATGGCGAGTACGCCGTCCCCGCCAATGACTCGTTCACGGTCAGCGTCACCGACGCCGCCGGCCGCCTGCTCCGCGAACAGGAAGTGGCGCTCTCCGAGTTCGGCTCCTTCAACCTGGAATTCGCCCTGAGCGACGGTGCCGCGCTCGGCGACTATACGATTCAGGCTCGGCAGTCGCGGGAAAACCAGTCCGACCTGACTTTCCACGGCAAGTTCAAAGTGCAGCACTTCCAGCTCGAAAAAATCCGGCTCGACCTGAGCTTCCCCGAGTCGGTCTACTTCCGCGGCGAAACCGTTGTCGCCACTCTCAAGGCCGAATACTACTGGGGCGAACCGCTGCGCCAGGCGCCGGTGCTCTACACCCTGCCCGACGGCCGCCGCCTGCGAGGCCAGACCGACGCCGCCGGCGAGCTGACCTTCGAGTTCGAAACCCTGGCCATGAGCCCCGGCGCCATGCTCAACTTCGAAGCCACGCTGGACGGTGAAAACGTCTCGGTCCGCCAGGCGCTGCCGCTGGCCCGGCTCGGCTTCGCGGCCAGCCTCTCGGTCAACCGGGAAACCGTCCTGGCCGGCGAACCGCTCGAAGTAACCCTCTCGACCCGCGCCGCCGACGGCAAGCCGACCGGCACGGCCATGACCCTGTACGTGATGCGGCGCGAGCAACGCCAGCCCAATCCCTATCTCGACCCGATCCCCGGCCTGGCCACCGCCCAGCCGCCGACCGCCGAAGTCACGGTTCAGGAGCACCGACTCGAAACCGACCCGGAAACCGGGCTCGCCCGACTGATGCTTACCCTGGAACAGGGCGGCCAGTACCAACTGCGCGTGGCCGGCGACGACCGCTTCGGGCAGACCGTTACCGCCAGCCGCGGATTCATGGTCTCGGACGACGACGACGCGACCCGCCTGCGCTGGTTCGTCGACAGCGAAACCCTGAACGTCGGCGAAGTTGTCCAGCCCCGACTGCACTCGCGGGCGCCGGCCGGCCTGGCGCTGATCACGCACGAAGGCGAAACCATCCTCGACTATCGGGTGGTGCGGCTCGAAGAAGGCTTCAACCAGCTTGACTTCGAGGTGGCCCACCGCCACTTCCCCAACCTGCGCCTGGCCGCCGCCATGATCGACGGGCGGCAGTTGCGCACGGCCAGCCAGGAATTCACCGTGCAGCGTCAGCTCCGGGTCGAGGTTCGCCCCTTGCGCGACCACTACGCGCCGGGCGCCCCCGGTCAGGTCGAGCTGACGGTCACCGACCAGCTCGGACGACCGGTGGTCGCCGAACTCAGCCTGGCTCTGGTCGACCAGGCGCTGCTGGCCGTGCATCCGGACGAAACCCCGGACATTCTCGAGTTCTTCCAGAAGGAAGCCCGCCGCCACGCCGAATTCCGCACCGGCAGCAGTTGCGCCTTCGTCTATCGCGGAGTCACCGAGCCAGTGGCGGAAGCGGAAGTGGCCGAACGCGAGCGCCTGATCCGCGAACGCGAGGAAGCCCGGCAAATGGCGGTCGCCCGCGACCAGCTCCGCGAAGAGCACGCGCCGCCGCCGGCCGCCGCCGAACCGATGCGCCGCAGCATGCGCCAAGTCGGAGATGATGCACAGGTCATGGCTGAAATGGCGAACATGGATGACGCGATTGTTCTCGGAGGGGTCGTCAGTGCTCGAGGGGCGGGGGAAAGAGCCGCCGCCATACCAGCCGAAGCAGCGCCCCCGCCGCCGCCGGAACCGCGCCGGGAAATGCCGGGAGAAGTCTTCTGGCTGCCGAGCATCGTGACCGATGCCGAAGGCAAGGCCATGGTGGAAATCCCGATGCCGGAAAAAACCACCGAATGGCGGCTGGCCAGCCGCGGCTGCACCCCGGAAACCCTGGTCGGCCAGGGCTTCAGCCAGGTGCTCACCCGGCAGGACTTCTTTGTCAGCCTGAAATCCCCGGACTTCATCCGCGAAGGCGACGAGCTGCGGATGGTCGGCCGCATCCACAACCTGACCGGGGACGAGGGGCCGGTGCGACTGCTGCTTGAAATCAACGCCGGCAAGGATGGCGAGCGCGTGGTCGGCAGGCAGGAGATGGCGGTCGAGCTGGCCGCCGGGGACGGCGCCGAAGTCGCCTTCCGTCCGTTCACCGCGCCACCGGAGCTGGACTTGACCCTGACTCTGACCGCCGAATTCGGCGAGCATCGGGACAGCCTGCGGACCGCCCTCGCAGTCGTGCCCTGGGGCATGGACTACGCCGCCCACGACGGCGGCACCAGCGAGATCGACACCACCGTGCTGCTGAAACTGCCCGCCGACCCGCCCTGCGAACGGCAGTGGATGACCGTGGCCATCGGGCCGGACATGCAGAGAACCATCATCGACATGGCCCTCGGCCAGACCGCCACCCCGCGCGGCCGTCTGATCGCGCCGCCGATCCATGGCGAAACCGCGGCCGACCAACTGCTGGCCGCGATCAGCGCTCTCGAATACGGCCGCCGCCTGGCGATCCCGGAGCAGGACAGCCGCCAGCTCGAACAACGAATACGCGGCGCCATCGCCACTCTGGTCTCGAGCCAGCGCGACGACGGCGGCTGGAGCTGGCATCCGGGCGCCTCGCGCCACTCGGACTGGGCGACCGCCAGCCGCGCCTACTGGGCGCTGGTCACGGCCCGCGACCGCGGCTTCTCGGTGCATCCGGAAACCATCGCCAAGGCCACCAGCTTCCTGCAGGACCAGTTCCGCCGCTTCGGCGCCACCGACAACGAAGCCAAGGCAGTGGCATTGCATGCGCTGTCGGTCAACGACCTGGCCGATTTCGCCCATCTCAACCGTCTCTATCGCGAGCGCAACCAGCTTGGCACGGCCGCCCTGGCCTATACCGCTCTGGCTTTCGCCAACCTGAACCGCCTCGAGATCGCCCGTGAACTGAACGAGCTGATTCTCGGCAAGTCCGAGACCGTCGAACTCAACGGGGTCAAGCTGACCCACTGGCCGCACGGCGCCGAGCATCCGCGTTTGCAACACGATCCGGAGGCTACGGCGCTGGTTTTGCTGGCACTGACCCAAACCCATCCTCGACACGAAGCGGGGCGGGCCGCCGCCGAATGGCTGATCCAACAATGGGGCATTCGCGGGATCGGCCTCGGCCAGGCTCGCGGCGCCACCATTGCCGCCCTCGCCGCCTGGTTCGCGGACGCGGCCGAACAGCGGGCCGATTTCGAGGTGACCGTGCTGGTCAACGACCGCGAACTGACCACCTTCCGCTCGCGCCAGGAATTCCGGCGCCTGG
>SLSR01000078.1 GCA_007130365.1 Lentisphaeria bacterium | reverse complement strand
GTGGATGCGCATGTTTTGCAAAAGCCCTTTTATATGAAAGACTTGCGGGAAGCTGTGCAAAGCCTGGTGGGAACCCCCGAGAAAGTTTCCTGAAGCCGAGCAATTCCCGTCGACTCTGCCTGCCCCACCACCATCGTTGGATCGCGACAGTTCTTTCGCCGGGTCTTTGCGCTTGTCAAACCAGTCCGATTCGCCGTCGCCACCACCACTGAAAGCAGAGGAGCAACAGCACTGCAAACAGCCAGAAGCCGCGGTTCCAGATTGGCGTCTCGGAAACCGCCATTGTCTTCTCCGGTTCATAGGCCAGCGTGCTCCACAGCTCGTCCCAGTCAGCCTTCTCGGCAAAGCCTCCGCCGCTGGTCTCGGCCAAAGCCCGCAGATTTTCGCGAGCCATTGGCTCTCCGGTCAGCTCCCTTTCCGGCTCCACCACCAAAATCTCGGTTTCCGCCTGCAATTCGGGATCCGAAAGATTCGCCACAATCCGATAACGCCCCGGTGAAGCAGCCACAAAGCGGCCGCGCAATCCAGGCAGCTCCCGGCGCAGCCCGACTTCCGCCTCGAGCATTGCCGACGCCATTGCCAGCTCGCGCCGCCGTCCGTCCGGCCCGACAACCAGGCAGGAGAATCGTTCAGACCACGACAAATCCGGCTGTCCCATAATGGCGCCGACCAGGACGGTCTGCCCCTGCTCATATTCCAGGCGTTCAGTCAATACTTGCAGAATCCCGCCATCCGAAAAGTCCCTCTCGGCCGGCGCCAGCCACTGCACCAGGCGCACGACAAACAGATCGTACAAACTCTTGTCCTGACCGGGAACGGATGCGCCATCGAGCTGCCAGCGCCACAGGGAATCGCTTAGGATCACCGCCACGCGTCCGGCGCCGTAGCGTCGCACCGCAACCACCGGATCACCACCCGGCGCGGCGGCCAGGGATGTGGCAATCTCGCGAATCTCGACCGGCCGCCAAAGGCTAAGCACCGGCGGGGTGGTTGCCGACTCAGCCCAGTC
This sequence comes from Lentisphaeria bacterium, assembly GCA_007130365.1. Lineage (GTDB taxonomy): Bacteria > Verrucomicrobiota > Lentisphaeria > Oligosphaerales > PUNB01 > SLSR01. The sequence continues at coordinate 7,245 of SLSR01000078.1, read as the reverse complement.
GCGCAAGCCCGGATGTACCCGGCCGGAAGCCGTGAAATCAACCGGGAACCGGCCGGCCGCCATCCCGGACTCGGGTCGCGAATCAACCGGCGACAGCGCGTTCAGATCGGGCAAGGCCAACAATCCATGTTTGCCCAATGCCTGCCGGCCGCCCAGCAGCAACATTCCCCCTCCGCGCTCGACAAAATCGCGCAAGTCCCGCGCCAGTTCCACCGACAGGGCGGAAGCAGGCAGATCGCCGAGCACAATCAAGCTATAGTCACGCAGGCGCTCACCCCGCAGCTCGCTCAAGTCCAGGCTCATGATCGGAGCGTCGCTCTGGTCAAATGAAACAAAGCCGCCGTCAACCCCGCGGGCCAGGGCAAGCAAATCGTAATCCGGTTCGCTCTGCAAAGCCTGGCGGAAAAAGCGGAATTCCCAGCGGGGCGCCCCTTCGAGATAAAGAATGCGCCCTTCGGCCTCGACCACTTCGATCATCAGCTCGCGCGATCGTCGGCGACCCTGCCGGCCGTCCTCCAGGTCAAGCTCCAGCTTCAGCGGCAAAGCTCCCACTCGTTCGGGAGCCAATGGAAGACGAAGCCTGCGAAAGCTTTCGCCTTCGGCAAAATCAACTATTTCGCGATGCCGCAACTCGCCGTCTTCCGAAAGCGACAAAGGCACCGACAAAGGTCTCTCGCCGCGCCGTCGCAGAAGAATTTCAAGATCGCCCTGCCAGCCCAAGACCAGTCGCGACGGATATGACACCTCGGCGAAATAGACATCCTCCCGCGGCTCGTCCGTTTCGGCCGCCACGGGTTTTTCCAGCGCGGGAATCAGGATCGGGACGCGGTACAGCCTCGGGTCGAGCACTTCCCCGGAATGATCGAGTCCGTCGCTCAGAAACAGCAGCCCCGCCAAATTTTCGTTGCGCAGTCGCTCGACAATCCGGTTCAAGCCGCGATGCAGATTGCTGCGAGCGGTCAGAAAGTGCAATTCCGACCAGTCCGCGCCGACTTCGGCCAGCTCTTCGCCTATCTCGAAAACCGCCAGCCGATAGTCCGCGGCCGCCCGCGCGAACTCTCTCGATTCAAGCAGTTGCATAGCGTTTTCGGCCCGCGACCGCGAGTTGTCCCCCAGGCGCTCGGTCATACTGGCGGAGACGTCGATCGCCACCGCCAAAGTCGGCGGTTCCAGTTCGAGCCGCACGGTGCGGCGTTCCGGCTGAAGCAGCAGCCATGCCATAATCAACAGGGCAAGCATTCGCGTGGCCAGAAGCAAGCCCCGCGACCAGCCTCCCGACACATCCAGCGGGCAGGTGCGCCAAACCATCCACAAGCCGGCCGGCAACAGGGAAAGGAGCAACCACCATGGGATCACCGGGTAACAGATAATCGTGGCTGCAGTCATAATCGCTTCATCGGCCTTCGCCCAGACGTTCGGCGAAGAAGGCGGGCAGGTCGGCATTCCTGATCGCCTTTTGCGCAAGCGCGACATCATAATCGACGCGGAACAGGGAAACTCGACGCGTGCGGGTCTCGAAAACCGCGCAGGCCGCCTGCGGATGGCGATCGCGCGGCTGTCCCACCGAGCCCACATTGATCATGCATCGGTCGTCCCTGGGCAAGTCGAAATCGCGCAGCATAATCAAGCGCGGCCGCGAGCCGCGATTGTGAATGGCGACCAGCGGCAAATGAGTATGGCCGTTGAAGGCGGTCGCGCAGCTTTGAAAGAGAAAGTTGGCGCAAATACTGCGCTCGTCCACCACATAATGCCATTCAGGCCGGAAGACATGCGAAGAATGAACCACATTGATCCCCGCATAGTTGACCTCCATCGGCAACTCGGCCAGCCAATCAAAAGCCTCCTTGTCCAGGGTCTCGCGCGTCCATTGAATGACTCGCCGGACATCGGCGCGCATAAGCGCTTCGCGCCCCGGATAGGCCACCATATGGTCATGGTTGCCACGCACACAGAGAAGATTGCGCTGCCGCACCAAGTCGACGCACTCGCGCGGATTGCCGCCATACCCGACGACATCGCCACAGCACAGGATCTTCACGCAATCCTCCTGGTCAAGCCTGGCAAGAACCGCCTGCAAGGCGGGAAGATTGGCATGAATGTCACTGATGATTCCGATCTTCATGATGGCTAGAACTTGCCTCCCCCCATGGTTTTCGCGACAATCCTCCTGGCGACCCTTTCCGGGTTGGAGCCATAGGCCACCAAGTCGGCCGCCTGCCGCCATAGATTGATTTTTCGGTTATAGGATGCGAATGTATGTTCGCGAAGGATATAATAGCCGCGCGCCTGTTCGCGCTTGAACAGAATGCGCCGGTTGAGAAAGTCGAAGGGAGTCGGCAGCAAAAGAACCAACCGCCCGTTTTCCCGGCAATCCCGAACATTCATCACGGCAACCTCGGAAGCCTGTTTGGAACACAAGCAGCCACCGTTCAAGGCGACTATCGCCCGCGCCTCGCGCCCGATGGTTGCCAACAGCAACTCGCGGCAGCCGCGATAATAGAAGTCGGCTCCGGCCAGGCTTGGATCCTTGGCGATCCGCGGCTCGTATTCCAGGCGAAACTCATAGTCGATATCAACCACCGCCCATCCGGGCAACAACCCGCCCAATACCCGCGCCTTGGTCGACTTGCCGCAAGCCCGCGGGCCGAACAAAAAAATAAATTGTCGCGCCATGCTCTCCCTTTTCTTGTTTCGGTCAGCGAAAAATCACTTCCCGCCCCTGTTCCCCGTAGACCACGGTGGCGACTGGATGCCGCCTTCCGCCAAGCCGAAACAAGAGACCGCCGTCCTGGTCGAGGGCATAGCGCCCGCGGGCAAAGTCGAAGACCGCCGGGGGAAAGACTCGCCAGTCGCCCTCCACCTTCAGGCGTTGCAGATGCTCCCGCGCCAGCTCTTCCAGGATATCGCCAAAACCACCCTTCGGACGGCATTTGGGACGCTGCCGCAGACACTCTTCAAGCTGCTCCAGACTGTGCCCGCGCAAATCTATCGGCACCGGTTCGGAAAGGCCGAGAATCGGGCCGCTGTCCATGTTGTCGCCGCCCGCCGTATAGGATTGCGCCAGAATGACGCTGCTGCGCAAACTGTCGAGTCCCTCGAGAATCGCCCGTTCAACCGGAACCGTATGCAAGCCGACCAGCCAGCGCCGCCCTCCCTTCTCATAGGTAAGGTCGCCGGGATGCACATTGAGACAGGGGAAATCGTCGGTTATGTTGGTCAGCGGGACAAAGCCCGCCAAAATCCCGAAGTCGACTTCGAAGGCGGCCAGTTGTTCTCGCAGCCGGGCGGTCCACTCGGCCCGCGCCCGCCGGCCGCCCTCGGTCGACAGTGACACCCTGGTTTCGCCGCGACTTCGATAGAACTTGCGAATATCGTTCTCCACCAGGGGCAGACGATAATTCGCGGCCAGTTCGCCCGCCCGACTGGTTTCGGGGGCGTCGGTGACGATCGCCACCGGGCGGAAAGGAGCTTTTTCCCCCGCCTCCCGGCAGGCTTCGAGGATGCGCTCCGCATTGCTTCCTGAACCGCTAAGGAAAATCGCGACCGCCGGCCGTCTCCCCGGTCTTGCCTGCAACAGCGGAATTTGCCGCCGAAACAATGGCGATATTTGACTGCTCAATTGATTTTCAGAGATCATGAAGTAACTGTATTGTCGATTTCACTGATTTTCCATCGTCAAACGAAGAAATTATCAAATGATGCAATATATTAAGACATATTCAACGAGGAAAACGGGAAACCGCCGACCAAGCAATCGGTCGAGAAGACATTTCCGCCCCGACAAAACGAACCAGAACAAAAATCATTCCGGAGGATAAGACCCAATGAAAAATACAAAGACGCGAATCTCCCTTCTCCTGACGGCGCTAACCATGCTTCTTCTGGCCAGCGAAAGTCCGGCCGCCGCATGGCGCGACTACATTCCCTTTTTCGGTCGGCAACGAACTCCGGAAACCCTGATCATCACCGGCAACTACGCCAAGTCCCGACTTTTGGCCGAAGTCACGCAACTGCGCGGCAAGGCGACGATCCTGCTGATTGTCCAGGACGCGGACGGCGAACAGGCTTTCTTTATGGAACACTATCCGGATGCCCAGTTGATTCCGCGGGATCAACTGATCGACTTCCTGGCCGTGCTTTCGCCGGCCCGCATCATCGTTCTCGGCGACCGGCAGTATGTCCCCAACCGCTACGCCGACCTGGTGCGCAGCCGATACCCCTTGGTCATGATCACCGGCGAGGATTGGATCAAGAACGCCAAGGCCGTGGCCTCGGCCGTCGGCGACCGGCGCCTGGTCGAACAGTACCGGCGCTACCTGGCAAACCTGCTCGACGAGCAGATCAAGCGCTCCGACTTCAGCGATCAGATTCCGATGCGCGACCGCATTATCGTACCCTAGCCTGATTGATTCGGCTGACGAGCTGTATCGAGTTTATTCATGATCAATCTGGCCATACTCACCGCCAAGGGCGGCAATCAAACCCTGGCCGACAAAAATCTGGCCGGAATTTGCGGTCGTCCCTCGATCTACTGGCCCCTGAGCGCGGCTCTTCAGGCCAAGTCGATCGATCGCGTGTTCGTCACCACCGAATGCTCGCGCATCAAGGAAATAGCCCGCGACTGCGGAGCCGAGATCATCGACCGACCCGCCGCCCTTGCCCGTCCCGACTCCAACCATGGAGACGTGATCCTGCACGCGGCCAAGGCGGCTCTCGAAGGAATCGAGCAAGCGCCCGCCACCGTCACCATCCTGCTTGGCAACACGGCCATGACCGTGGCCGAGGATATCGACCAGGCGGTGGCGAAGACCCTCTCCGACCCGGCCATCGACTCCTGCATGACCGTCTGGAAAGCCCAGGACGACCACCCCCTGCGGGCGATGGTGGTCAATCCCCGCGGCTATCTTGAGTCCTACCTCGGCGGTGAAACCCCGGACACCAACCGGCAAAGCTATCGGGAAGTCTTCTTCTACGACCAGGGTCCATGGACGGTTCGAACCGAAAGCCTGCTGCGCAGCGAAACCACGCGCGAAGGCCCGGGGCCGTGGTGGTGGATGGGGCGCAACTGCGTGCCCTTGCAGAGGCTATGGGTGACCGGGCGCGACACCCACTCGCCATACGATGTCGAGATTGCGGAATGGTGGCTGCGGCGCTATCGGCTGGCGGGACGCCGCAATCCCGCCCGCATCGAGGACTATTCCCTGACTTCGAACAGGGAATAATCGTAAAGATGACTCCGGGTCGCGTTGTTTAAGCCGGGAAACCCCTGGTCGCTCCCTTGCAGAAAAGCCTCCGCCAGTCTATGTCCCTTGGGCATCAGTGCGAAGATGGAGAAAAGGGTCATCAGCCGATAAAGCTTGTCCTTGTATTCCTCCTGCTCATCCCGCGCCAACCAAGCATCGCTATCCGCCGACAAGCCGGGGCCAACCCACCGAGACGGAAAATCAAGCAGCGACTTGAACCGATACCCCTCGCGCGGGATATCGCGACTGTGCTGCCTATAGAACCCGTGCTTGATACAGTACCTTTCAATTGCGGTTCCCCGGTAGGGCGCCAGGGTGGAAGCCCAGGCAATCGTCGGCAACCCGGTCTGTTCCCGAAGCTGCACATTCAACTCGAGAACCTCCAAGTCTGCCTCCAGGTTGATCTTGGTCTCTTCGCTTGTCGCACCGCGCGGCAAACCGAGAATCTGCTCAGTTCGCACTCGATAGCCCAAGCCGCCGACAAAGGCCATGGTTCGAAACATAACTTCATTGTCCATGTGCCGGTTCAGCACTTCGCTCCGAATAACCGGATTGGCGGCCTCGATCGCAAAGGTCAGGCCGGTACAGCCGGCTTCGCGCATCAATTCGACCCTTTCCCGGCTGATCGGATTGGCGGGATCGGCGAACTCGAAACGCATTTGCGCATGAAATGCAAGTCGTCGATTCCAAACCCGGGCAAATTCTCGAAGCCATTCAATATTGCTGCCGAAGATATCGTCCTGAAAAAAGATCATCCTGGTGGCGGGGGCAATTTTGCGGATTGCGTCCGCTTCTTTAACCACATCCGACACTGAACGAAAGGAAAAGGGAAACAGTCTCTTGGCGTTGAGCGCCAATTTCATTTCTTCCGCCTGAGTTTCGGTCAAAGCCGAGGCAATGCTGCTCAATTTACTGCTGTTGTAGCAATAGCTGCAACTATAGGGACAGCCAGTGCTGGTGATTATGTTTTTGATCGCACCGTTCCGGTGCTCGGAATGATCGCGGTAGAACTGTTCTCGGTCGGTTTGCGGGAAGAGTTCGAGGCGGCGCAGGTGGACGATTCCCGGTTCGGCCTCGCCGCGCAGAATGCGCCGAAACCCGTTCAGCCCTTCGCTGATCACCGTGAAGTCGGCGTAATTGCGTGATTCCAGCGGGAAATAGGTGGCCTGCGGGCCGCCGACCACCGTCAGCAAATTCGGAAGCAACGTCTTGGCTCTGCAAAACAATCGTTCGACATCGAGATGGTTTCCGGAATAGGCGGTAAAGCCGAGAAGATCCGGCTTGAATTCGCGCAGAGCAAGTTCCATCTCCGAAAAATCAGGCTCCCGGGTCAGGACAATCCTGGGTTCCCACCCCTCATCTCGGGCAATTTGAGAGAGGAAGAAGAGCCCCAGCGGCTCGACAATCGACCAACTGGCACCGAGCAGCACTTTTTTTTTCTTCGCTTCCATTTTTTTCGATCCGTCTGTACTGTATTGAAAATCGAGATCGCGAAAACCATTTTCCGGACAATGGGGACAGCTTGGTTCCAGGTCAGCACAAAATGCCTTTAAACTATATCTTGAAAACTAAAAGACAAGCTGCCGACAGGCAGAATCGAACCCGTCAAAGTAGCGGTATGCGCTTCCCGACCTATGTTAAACCGACAAATGATAATGATCACCGCAAGCCAAAAGAAAAAGGAAAGGCTAATTTAAATGAACAATTCTCTGCAACAACTTGCCGCTTGCTCGCGTCGCTACGGCGGCGATTCGAGCTTCGTGTTTCTGGGCGGCGGCAACACTTCCTGCAAGGATCAGAACACACTATATGTCAAGCCCAGCGGCGTCAGTCTGTCGGCGATCCAGGCCGAGGACTTCGTGGCCATGCGCCGGGAGGACTTGCGCCGCGTCTTCTCCGAGCCGCTTCCGCGCCAGACTGAAGAGCGAGAGAGAACGGTCAAAAATCTGATGACGGCGGCCGTGGTGGATGCTTCCGCCGGACGCCCTTCGGTGGAAGCCCC
>SLSR01000057.1 GCA_007130365.1 Lentisphaeria bacterium | reverse complement strand
GGTAGCTTGTTTCAATTCACATTCAGAAATGATGCATTGCTCGTGGCAGAGTTCGGGTTTCGGGTTTCGGGTTTCGGGCCATCCAGAGGGGCACAGCGCACGTTCTGATCCGTACGCGACGCGGTCTTCCTCTACATGCCAACGCCGGTCGCTGACCGGAATTTTCTTTTACCCACAAAATCTAAGAAAAAACTATTAACAACCCATTCGTTTTGAGAAAGAGCCGGAATTCGTTGGTTCAGGCTTGACTGACCGGCTTTGCGGGACTATGGTAAACTTTGATTTCGCGGTTTTCGACGAATCATTCAAGGAGACAAAACAGAATGCATGAGTATTTCCCGACGGTCGGCAAACTCAAGTATGAGGGGCCGGACTCGCGCAACCCGCTGGCTTTCAAACATTACAACCCGGAAGAGCGGGTGCTGGGCAAGTCGATGTCCGAGCATTTGCGCTTTTCCGTCTGCTATTGGCATACGTTCAAGGGGCTGGGCTCGGATCCTTTCGGGGGGGCGACCCAGATTCGCGAGTACGAGCGGGCTTCCGATCCGATGAAGGGAGCTGAGAACGCCCTGCGAGCGGCCTTCGAATTCTTCACCAAGCTGGGGGTGGATTTCTGGTGTTTTCACGATCGGGACATTGCCCCGGAGGGCGACAGTCTGCTGGAAACCAACCAGCGCCTGGATCGGATTGTCGATTTGGCCGAGCGCCTGCAAAACGACACTGGCATGAAGCTGCTGTGGGGCACGACCAACGCCTTTTCGCACCGGCGCTTCATGGCCGGAGCCGCGACCAATCCGTCGCCGGCGGTCTTTGCCTATGCCGCCAGCCAGGTCAAGAAGGCGATGGAGGTTACCCATCGTCTGGGCGGAGCGGGCTACGTGTTCTGGGGCGGCCGCGAGGGCTACGACACTCTGCTGAACACGGACATGAAGAGGGAGTTGGAGCATCTCGGCCGCTTCCTGCACATGGCGGTGGAGCATCGCCGGGCGCTCGGCTTCGAGGGGGCTCTGTACATCGAGCCGAAGCCGAAGGAGCCGACCAAGCATCAGTACGACTTCGATGCCGGCAACTGCTACGCCTTTCTGCAGAAATTTGGCCTGCTCGACCATTTCAAGTTGAACATTGAAGCCAATCACGCGACTTTGGCGGGTCATACCTTTCAGCATGAACTGGCTTTCGCGGCGGCGAACGGGCTGCTCGGTTCGGTCGACGCCAACCGCGGCGACCTGCTGCTGGGCTGGGACACCGACCAGTTTCCGACCGATATTCGGGACGCCACCCTGGCGATGCATACGATTCTGCAGGTCGGCGGCTTTACTTCCGGCGGCTTGAACTTCGACGCCAAACTGCGGCGGCAGTCGATCGATCCGGTGGACTTGTTCCATGCGCATGTCGGGGGCATGGACACTTTCGCCCGCGGTTTGAAAAACGCGGCCGCCATGATCGAGGATGGCGAGTTCGCCGCCTTCCTGGGCGAGCGCTATGCGGGCTGGGATGGCGAACTGGGGAAGGGGATAGAAGCCGGCGAGCTTACGTTCGCCGATCTCGAGGCCTATACCATGGGGCATGGCGAACCGAAATTGCAGAGCGGCCGCCAGGAGATGCTGGAGAACCTGCTCAATCGATATTTGTAGTCGCCTCTTCGCTTCATAACGATCCAGGCTGACTTGAATGGGTCAGGCCGGATTGAGGGCGGCCGGAAAAAACAGTGGACAGATCGCCGGATCGGCGAGGGAAAAACAGGAGAATCAAGGATGACTCAGGACAAGCTTGCGGTGCAGATGTATACGGTTCGGGATTTTACGAAAACGGCCAAGGATTTGGCTGAAACCTTGCGGAAGATCGGAGAGATCGGCTATACGGCTGTGCAGATGTCGGCGGTCGGGGCGATGAACGGCGAGAACCCGGAGGTGTCCGCCCGCGAGGCTCGCAAGATGCTCGACGACAACGACCTGAAATGCATTGCCACGCATCGGCCATGGGCTGCTTTGATGAACGACACGGAAGCCGAGATTGAGTTTCATCAGATTATTGACTGCGACTTCACGGCGATCGGGGGGATTCCCGGGGACTACGGCGACACCTCGGCCGGCTACCGGCGCTGGCTCGAGGATGCGCGCGGCGTGGTTTCCCGTCTGAAGCAGGCGGGGATCCGCTTTGGCCACCACAACCACAGCAAGGAGTTCATGCGCGGCGAAGACGGCCGCTGGCTCGAGGACATTCTGATCGAGGAGGGCGGCGAGGACTTGATGCTGGAGCTTGACCTCTACTGGGTCGAGCATGCCGGCCTGAACTGTGAGCGGGTGCTCGAACGCTGTCATGGCCGGGTGCCGGTAATCCACCTGAAGGACAAGGAGGTGGTGGCCTCGGACGGTCCGGTGATGGCGCCGATCGGCGAGGGGAACATGGACTGGGATCATATCATCCCGGCCTGCGAGCAGGCCGGAGTGCGCTGGTACGCGATCGAGCAGGATGTCTGTCGGCGCGATCCCTTCGACTGTTTGAAGTCGAGCTATGAATATCTGCGCGGGAAAGGGCTGTAGCCTGATGGCTTTTTTGATGGCCACAAAAAACACAAAAAGTCACAAAAAATAAAATTTCTTAACATAGGCAGACAAAGCAAGGAAGGCTGTGAATATGGACAAGATACGAGTAGGAATTATCGGGATCGGCAATATGGGTAGCGGACACGCTCGGCAATTGCGGAACGGCAAGGTGCCGGGCGCCGAGTTGAGCGCGGTTTGCGATGTCAATCCGGAGCGTCTGCAATGGGCGAAGCGGGAGTTGGATCCGGAGATTGCGGTATATGAATCGGCCGAAGCACTGTTCGAGGCGCAGGCAGTGGATGCGATTATCATCGCGACCCCGCACTACGACCATCCGCCGTTGACCATGCGGGGACTGGCCAAGGGCCTGCATGTTTTGTGCGAGAAACCGGCCGGGGTCTATACCAAGCAGGTGCGCGAGATGAATCGGGCGGCGGCCGCCAGCGACAAGGTCTTCGGGCTGATGTTCAATCAGCGCCAGCGCCCCTTGCATCAGAAGTTCAAGGACTTGGTGGATTCCGGCGAAATGGGCGCCCTGATGCGAACCAACTGGATCATCACTACCTGGTTTCGCTCGCAGTCCTATTATGATTCCGGCGACTGGCGGGCCAGTTGGCGTGGCGAAGGCGGCGGCGTACTGCTCAATCAATGTCCTCACAACCTTGACCTGTGGCAGTGGATCTGCGGCATGCCGAAGCGGGTTCGCGCCTTTTGCGCCTTTGGCAAGTACCACGACATCGAGGTGGAGGACGACGTGACGGCCTTTGTCGAGTACGAGAACGGAGCCACCGGGTTGTTTGTCACGACTACCGGCGAGGCGGCCGGCACCAACCGGCTCGAGGTTGCGGGCGATCGCGGCAAGGTGGTGATGGAGGACAATCGGCTGACTTTCTGGCGGACTCGCCAGTCGGTGGCCGAGTTCACCCGCAACACTCCCGGCGGGTTCGGCGCGCCGGAAACCTGGCGGTGCGAAATTCCGGTTGGCGGTTCCGGCGAGGAGCATCTTGGAGTTCTGAAGAATTGGAGCAATGCCATCCTCAAGGGCGAGAAGCTGACCGCCCCGGGCGAGGACGGGATTCACAGCCTGGAATTGTCGAACGCCATGCTGCTGTCGGCCTGGACCGACAACTGGGTCGATCTGCCGGTCGACGAGGATGCTTTTCATGGGCGTCTGCAGGAATTGATCAAAACCTCCCGCTATCAGAAGAAATCGGCGGGAGCGGGGTCGGTCGATCTCGGCAAGACCTTCAACTGAGGAAGGGGAAGTCATGTATTTAACCGGATTCGCGGATGAGGCGGGCACCGCCGTCGAGACTCAGATCAAGGCGACCAGGGAGCTGGGCTGGTCGCATATCGAAGCCCGCAATATCGACGGCAAGAATATCCACAATTTGTCGGATCAGGAGTTCGACCGGGCGGCCGGGCGACTGGACGAGGCCGGGATCAGGGTCAACTGCTTCGGTTCCGAAATCGCCAACTGGGGCAGGCAGGTCACCGATCCCTTCGAGCAGACCCTCGAATTGGTCGAGCGCACCATCCCCCGGATGCAGAGGCTGGGCAGCAAGCTGGTGCGGATCATGAGCTATGCCGTGATCAAGGACGAGAGCGGCGAGATCGCGGCCGATCAGATGAAGGAGGAGCGGTTCCGTCGGCTGCGGGAGTTGGTTCGCCGCTTTTCCGAGGCCGGAATAACCCCGGTACACGAGAACTGCATGAACTACGGCGGCATGTCCTGGCGGCATTCGCTCGAACTGGTCGAGCAGGTTCCGGGACTGCGCCTGGTCTACGACACCGGCAATCCCGTTTTCACCTACGACTACGCGGAAGGGCCGTCCCGCGACAAGCAGTCGAGCTGGGAGTTCTATCGCCGGGTGCGCGAACACATCGCCTATGTCCACATCAAGGATGCCCGCTATGTCGGCGAGAACCCGGGTTCGATCTTTCCCAAGGCCGAGTTCACCTTTGCCGGCGAAGGCGATGGCGAAGTCAGGCGGATGGTCAAGGATCTGCTGGACGGCGGCTACGACGGCGGCATTTCGATGGAGCCGCATCTGGCGGTCGTCTTTCACGAGGACTCCCAGGAATCGCCGGAGAAGATGAAATACGCCAACTATGTTGAATACGGCCGCCGCTTCATGCAATTGCTGACCGAGGTCGGGCATCCCGTGGGTTGATTTGGATGCGGCCGGAACACGTATTATTAATCCTGGTCGATGGCGTGGGCTTGCCCGATGAGCCTCTGCCGGAAAGCGTGTATCGGAAATGTCCCGCTCTGTGCCGTCTGTTCACCGAGCATACGGTGGGGCTGGACGCGACTCTGGGAGTCGCCGGCCTGCCCCAGAGTGCGACCGGACAGGCGACCATTCTGACCGGGATCAATGCGGCCGCCTTGATCGGGGCTCATCAGTCAGGCTTTCCGGATGCGCGTCTGCGGCAATTGGTCGAGCGTGAAAACCTTTTTCTGAAACTGCAGAAGCGGGGGCTTTCCTGCACCTTTGCCAATGCCTACGCCAGTCGGCCTGAAATTAAGTTGCCGCCCGGCCTGCGGTCGGTGACTACCGTGGCCAGCCAGGCCGCCTTTGCCGAGCTGCGCAATCGCGCGGATTTGCTGGCCGGCCGGGCGGTCTATCACGATCCGACCCGGAATTGGCTGCGCGAGCGGGGGGACGCCGCCATCCCGGCGATCGACGAGGCGACGGCCGCCGGCCACCTGCTGTCGCTCGCGCGCAACTTCGACTTCACCCTCTTTGAATATTTCCTTACCGACCATGCCGGACATCGCGGCACTGCCGCCGACCAGGCGCGCGTGCTGCTTTCCCTCGATCGTTTTATGGCCGGCCTGCTTGAGCAGATCGACGTTGACCGGGAATTGCTGCTGCTGGTCAGCGACCACGGCAATATCGAGAATTTGCGGGATCGGTTCCATTCCGTCAATCCGGTGCCCTGGTCGGCCTTCGGACGCGGTTGCGAGCTGGCTTTGCGGGAGATTGTCTCGCTGTTTCAGGTTGCACCCAGAATCCTTGAGCTGCTGATTCCTGTTTGCATTCAAGACGATTGAATCGATTAAAGGCGAAAGATTAGGGCAGAAGATAAAGCTTGTACAGACTTCCCCTAATCGTTCGCCTCAATCTCGATCATTTTGATCGCTAATTGAAATGAGTTGAGCGTATCGCCCGCTATCCCCAACCGGCATAGACTCTCCAACTTTCACTCTACATTGTCCATCGGGTTGTTTTTTTCATGCCAGTTGCTATGGTACAGTCTCACTTGCCAAATCGGCATTCATTTGCGATGGCAGGGGTTTCCCGCAAGCCTCTTCGGTTCCCGCAAAATCGTCAAGGTTCAAGGCGAACAATCAATCTGCGCAGACAGTAGGGGAAACACTATGACTATTCGTTCGGTGGTCGTCGGTCTGCTGCTTTCCCTGGATCAGGACGGAGCCGATGTCCGCGACGACCTGCTGGCGGGGCGCCCCGACGACGGTCGCTATGCCCGGTGGGGAATCCCCTGGTCAACCTGTTGGCCCGCCATTCGCCTGTGGGGTTCGGTTGCCTTGCTGCTGGGGCTGGGGTCGATGTGCATGGTTCTGGCCAGCATCATGCTGGTCGGCGATTCGCGCACCACCCTGATGCCCTTCCTGAGCACGGCTCTGCGGCTTGGCGAGGAGACTGCCGAAACCCGGCCGAGTCGGCTTAGCCCCTGGTTGATCGGGGTGTTTGTCGGCGGCTTTTGTCCTGGTCACCGTCTTCGCCCGTCTGCGTCTGCCCTGGTGGCCGATCCATCCGGTGCTCTTTCTGGTCTGGGCCACCTATCCGATCCAGCAGTTCAGCAGCGCCTTCCTGGTCGGCTGGGCGATCAAGGCCGCCGTGGTCAAGACGATGGGAGCCAAGGGCTATCACGGGGTCAAGCCGATTATGATCGGGCTGATCGCCGGCGACTTGCTCGGTGGTTTGCTTTGGATCACGGTCGGGATCGTCTATTACTTCCACACCGGGCAGACCCCCCAGACTTATTCGATCTTTCCCGGTTGAGCGGCAGGCTCCGCAGCCGGAATGAACTGTGCCAAAAGCGCCAGCACAAGGTTGGCCAAGACAAGCTATGAGCGATCTGCTGAAAAACCGAATTGCCTGGGCGGGGTTGGAGTTCGAGACTCCGGCTGATTGGGAGGTGAGCAGGCACAGCCCCTCTTTTCCGTCGGGCGGACTGGTCATGGTCGACCGTCGACGGCAGCGGATGGAGGTTGCCTGGCGAGGTTGCGACCGGGAGCCGGACTTGCGGCGCAGCCTGGAGGATTTGCGCGAGCGCTTCAGCCAGCCTTCGTCTCGGAGCGAGCCGCAAAGCCTGGACTCGGTTGCCGGCTGGGTCGGCTTTTGGTGTAGGGCAGACGATCAGTCCAGCGTGGCGCATGCCTTGCACTGGCAGCGGGGAACCGGCCGCCTGATCCATGTTTCGATCGTGGCACGTCGGGAGGACCGGGTGGCGGGGCGGCGGTTGGCGCAGGCCATTTTGCGCAGTTTCCGGGATGGCGGCGGCGGTTCGCGACCGATTCACTGGCAGGCCTTCGGGATCGACTGTCAATCGCCGCCGGGATGGCGGCTGACTTCGACCAAGGTGGCACCAATGGATGTGGAGTTGCAGTTTCGGCATTTTCGTTCGGGCGGCAGGCACGAGGACGGTCCGCGCGCGACGATCAGGCGGCTTGGCATGGCCGCGACCTGGTTTAACGGCGATATGCAGGCGTTCGTGCGCAGTCGCGACCCGGAGCTGGATTTTGAGTTCAAACCTTGTCGCTGCCAGGGACATGACGCATTGATGGCACGGGCAGAAGGCGAGATCAGGAAAATCTATCGGTGGCTGGGCCGGCGAAGGACTCGCCTGGAGTTGATCTGGCTGTGCGAACCGATGAATGCCTTGTTTCGCGTGATTACGGCAAGTCCGCCGCAGTTTCCCTTGCAACCGCAGGATTTTGAATTAAAGTGTGTGCCTTCAATGATGATGGCGGATGAATCAGCGTGAGTAAAAATAAAGCCAGAACGCAGTTGCCGCCCGAGCGCCTGCTGGACGGGGTGCCGCACCACAACCGAGCGCTCGAGGTCGAGGCCAAGCCGAACGGCGCTGTCCTCTGGAGCTCGATTCGACGGCGCTGGTGGATGCGGGCTCCGTTCAACTGGATTATGCCCTATCGCGACCGCAAGGGGTTCCACTTGGACTCCCTGGGGCTTGAGGTTTGGCGGGATTGCGACGGCAGGCGCACGGTCGAGGCGATCGTCGAGCGGTTTGCGGCTCGCCATCGGGTTTCGTTCCATGAGGCGAGAATCGCGGTCATGCAGTTTATCCAGATAATGACGAAGCGAGAATTGATCGCAGTGGTATTCAATGATTCAGGAGAACCGGGAAAATGAAGCTGATCGAAGCGAAAAAACAGATAAACCTGGGGCCTGCCCGAGCCTTGCAGCTGGCGCTTAGCGGAATGCTCTATCGCTTTTTTCGCTCCGGGATCACGGTCGCCATTCTCTGCCTGGCCGTGGCTTTTCTGGTACATACCCTGATGCACGGACTGCTTACGCACGCCACCGAGTTCAGCGCTTTTCGCGAGATTCGCGAGCAACGCGAGCTGGGTGCCCTGGTCGGACGTATGTCGCGGCCTGATTCGCCGGGGATGGTGCTGGACAGCCTGGCCGAGGACAGGTCTACTCGCCTGGATGAGTATCGGACGTGGGGTCGCCTGGAGGATGATGAGCTGGCACAGGTCGGCGAGACCGCCAAGCGCATACTGCAGGCGGAGAGCTACCTGGAAAGCCTGCCGGACGACAATCGGGCGATTTTAATGGGGGATGCTGATATTCTGACCCTTTTGCGGCGTTTTCAGCAGCGTGCCCAGTATGAGTTGTATCTCGAGCGGGTAGAGCAGTTGGCTTTGCGGCATCCGCTTGACGGCGAAGCGGATTTTCGGCGGCTGGTGCAGGTTGAGTGGCCGCGTTTGAGCGAGGTTCTCGAAAGAATCAGAGAAGGGCAAAACCGGGCGATCGAGAATATTCGCGAGGCCTACCCGGGGATCGGAATTCGTCAATTGTTGATCGAGCCTCCGGACAATTTCGCGGAAGTGCTTGAGCAGGTTGGCTTCGCGGCCCAGGAGATTGACTTCGGGCGGTTGTCGGAGTTTGCGGCCTGGGCCGAGGATCGCCAGCGCTTGGAGGCGGCCTTGACTGAAAGAATGGTTCACACCGCCTTGCTGAGAAGAATGAACGTCGGCTCCGAGGACTTGTCCTCGATCGCGGTGTTCAACTGGCTGGCAAGTCGTCGCGGCGATCCGCAGTGGCTCTCGGGATTGTTGAGTCAGTCCGGAGTCGAGATTGCGCCGGAACGCTTGGACGGGCTGGCGGATTACTTCATTCGCAGTGACCGGCTGCAGGAGGTTGCCGGCGTCGAGCCGCCGACCGAGGAGGCCGGGATCTTTTCCCTCGAGGGACGTTTGCGATGGTTGATTTTGCTGGCGTTTTGCGTGTGCATTGTCGGCGTCGCCAATGCGATGTTGATGTCGGTGACCGAGCGCTTCACGGAAATTGCCACCATGAAATGCCTTGGGGCGCTTGACGGATTTGTCATGATGATGTTCGTGTTCGAGGCCGCGATTCAGGGATTCATCGGAGGGTTGGTCGGGATTGCCCTGGGTACTCTGCTGGCTTTTGCCCGGGGTTTTGTCGAGTACGGCACCTTGCTCACTTTGACGCCGCAGATTGTGGCGCAAATAGCCTTGGCGGCTCTTCTGTCTTTGGTGGTCGGAATTCTGCTGGCGGTTCTGGCCGCGGTCGGACCCTCGCTGGTGGCGGCTCGTTTGGCGCCGATGGAGGCTATGCGGGTGGAATAAGGCAAGCAAGCCGGCAAGAATCCTGAAACAAGCAACGAAACTATAGCGAATCGAGTTTTTGCCATGGAACAGACAGCGAATCAATCGGCGACCAGGACGGAATCCGCGCCTGCCGACCAGGGTCGGGACAGAGCGGTAATCATCCGAACCTTGGACCTGGCCAAGATCTACGGCGAGGGAGAGACCGCCACCCATGCCCTGCAGGGAGTCAACTCGATTGTCTATCGGGGCGAGCTGATCGCGATCATGGGGCCGTCGGGCTCCGGCAAGTCGACCTTTTTCAACATGGTTGGCGCTCTCGACTCGCCCTCCAAAGGCCGCATCCTGATCGACGAGGTGGACGTGGCGCAGCTTTCCGCCGTCGAGCTGGCCTTCCTGCGCTGCCGCAAGATCGGCTATATCTTCCAAAGCTTCAATTTGATCCGCTACATGACCGCGCTCGAAAACGTGACCGTGCCGATGTCCTTCGCCGGAGTCTCCCCCGAGGAGGCGCGCAGGCGGGGCATGGAACTGCTCGACCTGGTCGGAATTGCCGACCGCTGGGATCATCGTCCGATCGAAATGTCCGGCGGCCAGCAGCAGCGGGTGGCGATCGCCCGCGCCATGTGCAATCTGCCGCAGATCCTCCTGGCCGACGAGCCGACCGCCAACCTTGACCTGGCGACCGGCGAATCGATTCTCGCGACTTTGCAGAGAATCAACCAGGAGCGCGGAGTGACCGTAATCTGCTCGACCCACGACCATCGACTGTTGAAAATGTGCGACCGCATTATGTGGATTCGCGACGGTATGGTCGAGCGGGTCGAGAGTCGTGAAAACATCAAGATCAAGGTTGGTACGATCGGAGGCGAGCAAGCATGAGATGGCAACCCCCGTCAGTTTTCAAAAAACTTCACTTTTTCACGAAAATGGTTCGAGGCCGACTCGGTTTCGGCTGGCTGGCAATGGCTCTCGTCGCCGCTTCCGCCGCCTCTGCCATGGCTGCCCCGGATTTGGACGAGGCGCGCTTTTTCGACGACTTGCGTCGTTTGACCGAGTTCCCGCATCGCCTGCCCGGCAGTGAGTACGGGGCGCAGGCCGTCGACTATATTGAAGAGCGCCTGCGGGCGGTCGGGATCGACGAGATCTATCGCTACCACATGGAGGTTCCCTATCTGAGAGTCGACCGCTGTGAATTGCAGATTGGCGGACGGACGATTCCCCTGTCGCCATTGCGTCCGAACTTGACGGTTCCCCCGGTCACCCCGGAGGACGGGGTCGAGGCGCCGCTGCTGTACGTCGGGCGGGGTGAACTTGAAGACTACGGCACGCGTTCTCCGGAAGGGGCGATCGTGCTCATGGACTATGACAGTTTCGACAATTGGCAGCAGGCGTTTGTGCTCGGCGCCAAGGCGGTGATCTTTCTGGGCGACGGCCGGGAGACCCCGGTGAAGCCGCTGCACTTGCCGATTCCGGTCAATCTGTTGCGAATGTATGCCGAGCGTGCGGATTTTTCCGAGTTCGCCCTGGAGGGTTTGGACGAGACCGCCACTCTGCACAGTCAGGTAACCTGGGAATATCGCTGGGACGTCAATCTGGTGGCGCGTGTTGCCGGCACTGATCCGACTTTGGGGGGGACTGCCCAGGAGCCGGAGTCGCTGGTTCTGTCGGCCGCCTACGATTCCTTCGGCGAAGTGCCGCATCGGGTCGAGGGCGCCCGGCGGGCCGCCAATGTGGCGGCCTTGCTGGGGGCGGCCGAGTCTTTTAGTCGGCAGCCGGTGGAGCGCAATGTCATTCTCATGTTTCTCGGCGGGGGCAGCTACAATCTTCAGGGAGCGCGGGAAGTCTACGATGCTTTGTTGATGGACAATGCCACCCACCGGCAACTGGCGGAAGAGTATCGGGAGGAGGCGCGGACAATCAGGCAGGCCTACGATCTGCTGGTGCAGCAGGGGTTGCTGTTCGACCGCGATGCCGAGGGAGCCGGCGTTCTGCGAGTGATTCTGCGGGACCGGGCGCAGTTCGCGCGCGACGACATCTCGTTGCAGTTGCAGCTTCTCCGGCTTGAGCATT
Source organism: Lentisphaeria bacterium (assembly GCA_007130365.1). Classification (GTDB taxonomy): domain Bacteria; phylum Verrucomicrobiota; class Lentisphaeria; order Oligosphaerales; family PUNB01; genus SLSR01. The sequence goes on along the minus strand of SLSR01000057.1, from coordinate 14,394 downwards.
ATCATGATCGCGACGATGATTTTCGCCGGCGCGAGCAGCGCAAGGTCGACACTAATTTGCAGTGGGACACGATTCGGCGGGCGGTTCACGACCGGCGTCTTGGCGAACTGGTCGAGCAGCATCGGCAGTATGCCAGCGGCGTGTTCGAAACGGCCGAGGCCATGCTCTGGAATGAAGAGCAGAGGCAGAATGCGGCCGAGGATGCCCGGAACCTGGTGCAATTGTTCGACCAGCTGATCGAGGCCACTCGCGAGCAGGTCGAGACACGGCTGTTCGAACTGGAGTATTTGCTGCGGAGCGCTGAAGAGAGGGAGGCACTGCGAACCGGTCTGATTGAAGCCGCAAGCAGCGCCGATGCAATTGCCGGAGCCCGAGCCATTCCCCTGCATGTCAGCTTTAATCTGTCGGACCGCGGGCCGGAGTGGGGCTTTGTGCCAGGCAATCATCTGCATCAGCTTTTCGACCGGTCATTGCCTGCCGACAGCGACAGTCCCGGCTACTACGTCCGAATTTTGGGGGCGTTTCGCGATGCCGCCGAGACTCTTGGCGGGGTGCCCGGGTTGTCGCAGAGGAGCTTGCGAGATCCTATGTATGGGGCCACTTTCGTGCCCGGACTTGTTTTGTCGGAGGGTTCGGTGGCGGGTGCCTACGGAGTCTACAACCTGGCTCTGACCACAGGGTTCGACCGGCGTTTGCGAGACGGGCACCCGGCCGACACGGTGGACAATCTGGATGGACGACGAATTCTGGAGCAGGCTCGCAAGGGAGTTGCCTTGTTGCGAGTCGTAGCCGGCGGCAGTGCAGTATCGCAGCCGCGTGTGTTCTCCCCGAAAATGACCAGCAAGTATCCGGGTTGGCGCGGCGGCCGTTCCTGGGGGGAGCTGGCGACCATGCAGGTGGTCGGCGGGCTGGCCGAAACGCGGCCGGCCGTCGGCGCCTTGATGGCTCTCTGGCCGGCCGGCGCGGGGACTGGCGGGGCGGCCTGGGACAACTTGCAGGATGCCAACGCCATCGCCGACTTTTCGCCCTTTGCCCTGGAGCGGGTCGATGTCAATGGACGTTTTCGCATTCTGGGCGCCCGTCGCGACTTGAATCAGAATTATATGATGCTGGGAACGCGTTTCGACGAGCGGGGGGAAGTCGAGTCGATCGCCAGCGCCGATACGATCCGCACTCTGTTGACCGCGACCGCCCGGGTCAGTCTCTTCCCGGCGACCGGCGGGGTTATCGGACATCGGCCGATTCACCGTACCATGCCTCAGTCGATGCGGCTGGTCAAGGGCAGCACCAACGGCGCCTTTCGCAATCAGGAAGTGCTTTGGGGCACGCTCGGCAATTTTTCATTTGCCCATATTTCGATCAAGAATGTCGGGGACACGCTCAAGTTTTTCCAACCACTGGGGCCGGTTGTGCTCGGTGAATTTACCCCTGATCGGCCTTCCGGCTTTGGCTTCCCGCCGCAGGCTCTGCGCTTTCCGCCGCGCACCAGTGCCTTTACCTACGACGACCTGTGGCGCTTGAACGAGGGGCGCTTGCGCACTATGCGGACTCGCGGGGTGAGCCGGATCGACCTGGAAATCCTGCACGGCTCGGCTTTGGCCAGCAGCATGCAGTTGGAGGTTGTCGAGGATGTGGCCACCCAGGAATCGCTGAAGCAAAGCAGCGCATCGCTTTCGCATCGCCTGTATGGTCCATTGCTCGGTTCACTGGACGATTTGGTGCATGCGATCGTGGTTCTGCTGCTGCTGAGCATTCCCTTCGCCTTTGCCATGGAGCGACTGGCGATTTGCGCCACCAGCATCTACGGAAGGATTGGCGGTTTTGTCCTGATGTTCGGCATTACCTTCGGCCTGCTCTACTGGATGCATCCGGGCTTTGCGATCTCGGCCACTCCGATGATTATCTTTCTCGCCTTCGCCATTCTTCTGCTTTCCTCCCTGGTCATATACATTCTGCTGCGCAAGTTCGACACCGAACTTAAGGCGTTGCAGGGGCAAAGTCTGGGGTTGCACGATGTCGAGGTGTCCCGCACCGGAACGATGCTGGCGGCGGTCGGCATGGGGATGTCGACCATGCGCCGGCGCCCCACCCGCACCATTCTCAGCGCGGTTACCGTAGTCATTCTTACCTTCACCATTCTTTGCTTCGCCTCCTTCACGCGCAATGTCGGGGTTCGGGCGGTCTACGAAGGCCCGGTCGGCGAGGACATGCCGGTCAGTGTGCTGGCCCACAACATCGACTATTCGGCCTTGCCGGCCGGAGTGCCGGATTTGCTGCGGCGTCATGCTGGCGAGGACGGACTCCTGGCCACGCAGTGGTGGATGGTGCGGATGGCGGAGAACGATCCGCCGCTGACCGCCGTCAATCCGCATACCGGTGCTTCAGTCGATGTCGAGGCCGCCCTGGGAATCACGCCCGAGGAATTGAATTTCTGGCCGGCCTTGGCTGACTGCATAGCGGGCGAGGAGAATCGGGAAAAGATCGAGAACCTGAAGCAGGGCAAATTATATTTGCCGCAAATCATGGTCGACTTGCTCGGCCTGGAGCCCGGTGACGAGCTGCTGATCAACGGGCATTCGGCAATTCTGGCCGGCTCGACTCAGTCGGCCAACCTGCAAAGTCTGCGCAATGTCGACAGCCGCCCCGTGGTGCCGGTGGATTTCCGCGATGTCGGGCCGGATGCAGTGCAGGCCGATGAGCAGGACGATACCAGCGGTGGATTGATCGCGCAGGGCGATGTCGACCGCAACTTCACGCGTCTGAGCAGCGAGCAGGTCGTTGTCGGCTCGGCCGAGCTGGTCAGGGAGCTGGGGGGCGATCCCCATGTTGTGAACCTCTACCCGGGAGCCGATGTCGATATTGCCGAGAAGGGCCGCGAGTTGGCGCAACTGCTTTCAATGCCGGTTTGGGCAGCCGGAGTGAACGGGGTCGAGCGGATGATTCTGACAATTCTCACCGAGGTGGCCGGAGGGCTGGCGCTGGCGGTGCCGCTGCTGCTTGGCGGCTTTATTATCTTCGGCACCCTGCTGGGCTCGATCAGCGACCGTGAAAAGGAGATATACACCTTTTCTGCTCTCGGCCTTTCGCCCGGTCATGTGGGCATGCTGTTCTTTGCCGAGGCCGTCGTATACGCGGTCGTCGGCGGCATGGGCGGGCAGTTGCTGGCGCAGGCCACGGCTCTGATCGCTTCGGCTCTGGCCGAGCGGGGAATCATTCAGCCGGTTTCGATCAATTTTTCGTCGACTAATTCTCTGTTTGCAATCGGGGTGGTGATGGCGGTGGTTTTGGTTTCCGCCATCTATCCCGCAATTTGCGCTTCCAAGAGCGCCAATCCCGGGCTCGCCCGCAGTTGGCGGATGCCGCCTCCCGAGGGCGATATTTTGAGCATGACCTTCCCGTTTACCGTTTCGGCCTATGACATCACCGGCGTGGTCAGTTTCCTGGCCGAGCATTTCCGCACCCACGACGATGCCGGTCTCGGCAACTTTGCCGCTTCGCAGGTCGGAATCAAGCGCAATGCCAAGGGCTATCTCGAACTGTCGACCAACCTGGCACTGGCGCCCTTCGACCTCGGGGTGACGCAGCATCTGATGCTGACCGCCGTGCCCTCGGAAATCGAGGGGGTCGACGAAGTTGTGATCCGGATCAACCGCCTGAGTGGCGCCAACGGCGACTGGCTTCGCGGCAATCGGGTGTTCATTCGCGACTTGCGAGTGCAGTTCCTGGTCTGGCGCACGCTGTCCGCCGAGGCGATCGAGGACTATCGCATCAAAACCCTGAAGACGCTTGGCGAGACTGTGCCGTCCGAAGCCAGCGCTTGAATCTTTAGCTTAACCAGCAGCCGATAATTTGGAGAACCAGCATGGCCTTTTCCTTCTTTAGCAAATCGCGCCGGGGCGAAGACAATCGCAAGCAGTTGTCGGGCGACCAGAGCGACCCGTCGGCAAGCGGCGGCGATTCGCCGGGGGTTGAGTCTTTCGACAAGGAAATGGAGTTGTTTCGACAGCAGATGACGCCGCCGGGACAGTTCGAGGACGGCTTTTCCTGGAGTTCACTGCTCGGCGCTCTGTTCGTTGGCGCCCTGATGGTGCCGGGTGCCATGTATATGACTCTGCTGGCCGGCCAGGGCATCGGCCCGGCCGCCCAGTGGGTGACGTTGATCCTGTTCATCGAAGTGGCGCGCCGAGCCAACAAAACCTTGGGGCGGGCCGAAATCTTCACTCTTTTCTATTTGGCGGGAACCATCATGATCACCGCCAACATGGCACTGGGGCAGTTCCATGGCGGCATGAGCGTTCTCTATTTCCAGTTCCTGGCGCAGTCCGAATCGATGCAGGCGGCCGGCATCGCCGACAAGCTGCCCTTCTGGCTGGTGCCCAGCGATCCGGCGGTGCTGGAGCAGCGCTCGATCTTTATGCGGGCCTGGCTGCCTTGCCTTGGTCTTATTGCTTTCACCATGATCATCGGCCGTCTCGACAGCATGGTCTTGGGCTATGGCCTGTTCCGCCTGACCAGCGACGTCGAGCGTCTGCCCTTTCCCATGGCGCCGGTCGGGGCGCAGGGAATTATGGCGCTTTCCGAAGAGCAGAGCGAGGAGTCCTGGCACGAGGGCGATGTGGAACGGCAGCGCTCCTGGCGCTGGCGCGTCTTTTCCATCGGCTCGGTGATCGGCATCGTCTTCGGCATGGTCTATCTTGGGCTGCCGACGATTACCGGGGCTCTGCTGGCCGAGCCGATCACCATCATACCAATTCCCTTTGTCGACTTCACACAGCAGACCGGCAACTATATTCACGCGGCCGCGATCGGGCTTTCGTTCAATCTCGGGGATGTGTTTGTCGGCATGATCCTGCCTTTCTGGGCGGTGACCGGCACCTTCATTGGCTTGCTGATCACTCTGGTCGCAAACCCGACTCTGTATCATTTTGACATTCTCTCTTCCTGGACTCCGGGCGACAACCTGCAGGCCACCTTCTACAAGTGCAATCTCGACTTCTACTTCAGCTTTTCAATCGGCGTGGCCTTGGCGATCGCGGTGGCGGGCGCCTTCGCGGTGACTCGCCGCTACCGCAGCCACAAGCGTCGGCAGGCCTCGTTTGCCGGACGCGGCATGAAGGACGAATTTTCGATTCCCGAGGGTCGCGGCGACATCAAGACCCGCTTTATTTTCATCAGTTATTTCTGTACCAGCTCTCTGTACATCATCGTCTCGATCATGCTGCTGCGCCTGACCGACGGCTATATTCATTGGCCGGTGATCGGGATCATGTTTTTCTACGCCTTCATTTTCACTCCCACGATTAGCTATATGAGCGCCCGACTCGAAGGTATCGCCGGCCAGGTCTTGACCATACCGTTTGTTCGCGAGGCCAGCTTTATTCTTTCCGGCTACCACGGAGTGGCGATCTGGTTTTTGCCGATCCCTTTCCACAACTATGGCCAGATGACGGTTTTTTACCGGCAGGCCGAATTGACCGGCACCAGCTTTCGCTCGATCTGGAAGGCCGAGCTGATGCTGGTGCCGATTATTCTGCTCGGCGGCATCGGTTTCGCGCATGTGATCTGGCAGATGGGCGAGATCCCGGGACCCAAGTTTCCGTTTGCGCAGGAGTGGTGGGAAGTCACGGCGGCGCAGCAGGCGATCGTCTATTCATCCACCTTGGGGGGCTTTACTCAATTCGAACAGGCATTGAATTTTTCCTATATTGGCTGGGGACTGGGACTTGGCGTGGCGGGATTTTCGATCATGGGCACTCTTGGGTTGCCGGTGTTCCTGATGTACGGGGTGATTCGCGGTCTCAACCAGACCTTGCCGTTTATGGTGATTCCCCAGTTTCTAGGCGCCCTGCTCGGACGCTTTGTCTTTCAGCGGCGCTACGGAGCCAAGCGCTGGCGGCAGATCGTTCCGGTGCTGTTCGCCGGCTTCAGTTGCGGGATGGGACTGATCGGAACTTTGGCGCTGGGCTTCGTCTTCCTGCAGAACAGTGTGATCGATGTGCCATTTTAACCTGGATTCAGGAACTTTTTCAGTATAGAGGATGTGAATAATGACTACGGCCGAAGTCGACAGACAGATCGATCAGAACTTCAAGCGCGGCGATGCCTTTATCAGCGCCAACGGCGTCTCCAAGATATATCGCTTGCGCGGCGGTGAAGTCTATGCCTTGAACAACGTGGATCTGACCGTCTTCCGCGGCGAATACCTGTCGATCATGGGACCTTCCGGCTCCGGCAAGTCGACTTTGTTCAACATTATCGGAGCGCTCGACCGGCCGAGCAAGGGCTACGCCCAGATCGGCCCCTTGCGCCTGACCGAGCTGTCGAGCAGCGAGCTGGCCTATGTCCGATGCAACTACATAGGCTATGTCTTTCAAAGCTACAACCTGATCCCCTCTCTGACTGCGCTAAAGAATGTCTCGCTCTCCCATACTCTGATGGGCGCCACGCCGGAAGAGGCGGACGCGGCCGCGACCAGGGCTCTGGAGAGCGTGGGGCTGGGCCATCGCCTCGACCATCGTCCGGACGAGCTGTCCGGCGGCCAGCAGCAGCGGGTGGCGATTGCGCGCGCCCTGGTCAACGAGCCGAGCATCATTCTGGCCGACGAACCGACCGGCAATCTCGACCTGCATACGGGCGAGGAGATTATCGCCATCCTCAAAAGACTCTCGGTCGAGGAAGGCGTGACCATCATTACCGCCACCCACGACCACAAGATGCTGCAGCAATCGGATCGAGTGGTCAATATTCGCGATGGCCAGGTCGAAAAGATTCAGCAACGGGACGAGCTGGAAATCGAGGAAGGCACGATCGAGGTTGGCGGTCAGGCTCTGCACTGAGGCCTGGCACGCGGGTGAAATTTGGTTGCCCCCGGGGGCAGCCCGCCGCCAAGCGACGAAATCAAATGGCTCCGGGCTTGAGCCCGGGTAAATGCGAAAAATGCGGTGGTGCCCCGAAAAAAGGGGGGGGGGATCAATCGATCGGCGATAAATGCAACACGCTCGCATTCGACGAAGAGTTGCCGCCGTCTCTCCCCAAAAACACTTCCCCGGATAAATTTCGTTCCCACGCTTAGTCGGATACGCCTAATCGACAAACTTCGTCCGATGTATCTCACTCCCCAAAAACGAGCTGTCGATTTACCCAACCTCAACCCGGGACAAGGCGAACCCTTGGCCTTGCAGGCCTTGAACAATTAACCCTTCAAGGCCACCGCCGGGATTGTTCCGGTGAAGGCACGACTCATTCCCGCGCAGCCATGGCTCGGTGGAAAGCGCGCAGCCGCTGGTTGATCATTCTCCCCATGGCCAGGGAGGTTTGCGTGGCTCCGGTGATCGCCTCGACATGGCGCCGGCGGCTCTCTTGGTGATCCGGCGCCATCCCGCCAATGATAATAAAGCGGTCGCCTTCCTCCGGGCGCGCGACGAGCAGTCCGTCGAAAAACGGCTCGGTGAATACCGGATCCGCGATTCTGCCGCCCAGCCCCGGGGTTTCGGCCTGCGCGATGATGACCAGCCCCATCGTGTGTTCGAGATCGGGAGTGACCGCCAGCAACCCCTCGACCGGCCCCCATACCCCCATTCCGGCAAAGCGGATGGCATAGCCTTTCAGCTCTTTCTGCTCGGGATCGGAAAAGGCCTTGATCAAGGCGATTTCCTCGCCGGTTTCAGGGTCGCGCACGGTTTCTTCGAAATTAAGCTGGCGTTCGACGGTTTCCGCGATTTCCGCCGCCCCGGTTCGGCGTTCCGGATCGAGCATCCCGAAGACCTCGAGATAGGCTCGTTGTTCGAGCAGGCGACGGTTGCGCTGTACAGTCGGCTGACTGGTCAGGTGCAGGGCGGTGGTCGCGCCTCCGAAAAAGGCGGCGATCAGGAACATGAAACCGATGGGCTTGAGCTTTTCTTTCATGGCAATGCGGGCTTCGCGGTCAAGGCAAAGTCATTTCTTGCGGTTTTTTCTTCCCGGGTTCAGCAGGTCGAGGGTGGGCGCCAGGCCGTTGCCCAGCAGGATGGCAAAGCCGACCCCGCCAATGAAAATCGACTGCCAGCGGAAGAGGATGATCATGGTTCCGATGAATCCGGCATAGATCCATTGGTTCGGCTTTTTCCTGGGGGCGCTCACCGGGTCTGTAACCATGAAGAAACAGGCGTAGAGCAGACCGCCGGAAGACAGACTCCAGAGCAGGGGGGGTACCGCATCCGCGCCCAGCAGATGGCGAAAGCAGACGACGGCTGCGGTCGCGCCGCCCAGCGAACCTGCAACCAAACGCCAATTGGCCGTTCTGCTGATCAGTAGATAGAGACCGCCGACAATCAGAAGCAGGGCGGACACCTCGCCCATCGAACCGGCGGCCAATACACGCTCGACCCCGTCGCCGCCCTCGAAAACACCCCCGACCGAACCGAAAAACAATTGCCTGAGCTGTTGCCAGTAGGTGAAGCCTTCGGCAAACTGAAAGTTGCGGCGAAACCACATTGGAGTGGCGGCGGTGATCGCCTCCACGCCTTCAATGACGCTTGGCGGCCCCCATTTGCCGAGACCCCCCGCCGGCCCGGGCCAGGCCGGGACGAAGCTGCCGGTGAGCTCGACGGGAAAGGATATATAGACGAAGGCGCGACCGACAATGGCCGGATTGAAGACGTTGCGGCCGAAGCCCCCGAATACTTCCTTGCCGAAGACAATGGCGAAAACCATGCCGACCGCGACGACCCACAGGGGAATGGCCGGCGGCAGCGAGAGGGCGAACAGCACGGCCGTTACCAAGACCGACTCGGTGGCCGGATCGCCGCGTCGGCTGGCCATCAGATGTTCGGAGGCCAGACCCCATAGACCGGCCCAGGCGACGACCAGAAGCGTGCGCCAGCCGAAAAAGTAAATCGCCCCCAGCAAGGCCGGGAGCAGGGCGACCAGCACCTTTTCCATGACCTTCTGACGTTTGAATGAAAAATTCATTGGCCGACTTTCAACGCTTTTGCGCTGCAGTTGCAGCTCTCGCCGCAACTGCCGGTTGTAAGATGCAGACCGCGTCCCAGGAAGCCGGGTTCGTAGTCGAGCACGGCATTGTCCAGATTCTCTGCTTGATCGCGGGCGATGGCCATGGTCAGGCCTTGAAGCTGGATCAGAGCATCCTCCCGCTGCGCCTCGGATACGGGCTTGATCACCGGCTTCAGGGCTCGGCAGCTGCCGAGCGTCCCCTCGATGCGGAAAATCGGAGTGCCGCCTTTCGGGTTGGTCTTGTCGTATAGATCGCGCAGTTTGGCGGCCGCCGCCGGACTGACTTTCATTATGCCTGGTCTCCGCATTCACGTTTGCCGTGTTCGGCAAAATTGATGCTTGCAGGAAGCTAAGCTTAACTTATTGAGAAAACCTCCACTTGCAAGAAGCCTGGCGCCTTGCGTTCAAATTCGGGATATGGACAGAATCCTCCGGATGAGTTTAGTCGAACTGCTTGGTCGTGCGGCGCTGCGTCGAGCCGCCCGCCCGGGGTTGAGGCACCTCTCCGGGGCTAAGGCCATGCGGCACGGTCGCGACAACCATGCGGTCGCGCCCGGCCAAGTCCTTTTCTATTCGCCCCTGAATGTAGCCGTTGCGCTCCAGTATCCGCAGGGCTGCGGCACCCTGGCTTTCGCCGATCTCGCAAAGCAGCCAGCCCCCCGGCGCCAGCATCGGCCGCCCCTCCCGCAACACGCGCTCGACCATCGACATTCCGTCGGCGCCGGCCAGCAAGGCCGACGCCGGATCAAAGCCGCGCACCTCGCGGGGCAGGTCTGCATATTCGGCTCCGGACACATACGGCGGATTGGCGGTGATCATGGAGAACCCGACCCCGACCTTGCGCAGAGGCTGGAAAAGGTCGCCCTGGAACAGGTGCAGCCGGGCGGCCTGATGGTAGTCTCGGTTGCGGGCGGCATAGGCCAGCGCCGCCGCCGACAAGTCGCCGGCCACCACGGTCGGAGCATTGCGCAGTTCGCAGGCCAGAACCAGGGCGATCGCCCCGCTGCCGGTGCAGACATCGCAAACCGACCCCTGCCCGGGATAGAGCCGCAAGGCCAAGTCAACCAGACACTCGGTCTCCGGTCGCGGGATCAGTACTCCGGAACCAACCTCCAGCCGATAGCCGAAGAAATCGACATCGCCGAGAATGTGCTGCAAGGGTTCACCGGCCTGGCGACGCTCGACAAAAGAAGCGAAGAAGTCGGCGGCGGCCGCCGGGCACTCCCGGTCGAGCCGGATCCTGAACTGGTCAAAGGCAAGGCCGACGGCGCGCTCCAGCAGCCATTCCGACTCGCGCCCGGCATTGCGAATTCCGCGGCTTTCCAGGCGCAACCGCCCGTCCCGCAAAAGTCGCCGAAAGCTAACCATGCCGACAACGCACTTTGATGCTGATTCCACCCCGCGGATTGAAGTCGCCCTCGACCATCATTTTTCGGGGGCGGCAGGCCGCCACCAGGTCGTCGAGGATGCGGTTCACCGCCTCCTCGTGAAAGACATTGTGATTGCGAAAGGAAAACAGGTAGAGCTTCAAGGCCTTGCTTTCCAGGCAAAGCCGGTCGGCGATATAGCGAATCGTGATCCGCCCAAAGTCGGGCTGGTTGGTGACCGGGCATAGAGATGTGAACTCGGGGCACTCGAAAACAATCCAATAGTCGCGGTCGGGATGGCGATTGGCGAAAGTTTCCAGACGCGCCCGCTCTGGACAGTCCGGATATTCGGTGGTGGTGCCCAAAATCGTCAAATCGCGGACTTGCCGCCCGCCTGCCGCCTCGTCCATGATCTTTGCCTTCCTCTTACCTGAGTTTTTCAGGCTAAGCTTCGTATTCCGACAAACCCGGGTAGTAGGCGGTGCCGCGGTACTTGTCGATAATGTGGGAGAATTCAGCGTCTTCGCACCAGCTTTCGGGCATCATCACGAAGTCCAGCATGTTGTCAAGCAGGATGTAGTGCATCTTCTCCTGCTCCATCAACTGCCGGAAAATTCTTTGGTGCAGCGGATTCCCGGCCTTCTCGGACTGTTCACGATAAAGCTCGACGCTCTCCTGTTCCATATCGCGCGCCTTCCGATAGACATCGACATGCCGCTCGCTCTCCACCACTACCTGGCTCCGATCTTCGGCCAGCTTCTCCAGCAGCTTGCCGGGCTCTTCCGGAAAGTCCGCCGGCAAGTCGCCGCCGGTCTCCTCGCGCAGCGCGGCCACCACCTCGGCATGCTTGCGCTCGGCGTCGGCCAGGCGAGTCAGGATGGTCTTCCGGCCGCCGTCGCCGACTCGCGACGCCAAGTCGCGATAGAGTTTCTCCGCATCCTGTTCCTTGCGCATGGCGAATTCAAAAATATCCATTGCAATGCCCTTTCCTGAATTAAATTGAATTTTGCCCAGTGCATCCGCATCTCTTCGATCCCGATTTCGATTTGGATTATCCCATCTCTTCACTATACCCTGAAAACCCGGATGCCGCAAACCGGCCTCCCCGGATTTCGGCACTTGACATACTGCATCGGGCAATTATTTTATTAGAATAAATATTTATTTACTAAAGTTTGTTTTGGCCGGGTCGGCCGGCCGGAACGAGCCTGATTCGAGTCCCGTAATTGGGCATGAATGGTGCAAGTCGCGATTTAGTGTGGCGCGACAAAACAGCAGGACAAAAGGAGATCGACATGAAATACTATGGCGACAATTCACTTTCCATCGGCAACACCCCTTTGGTGCGCTTGCGCAAGGTGGCGGGCGACGACGCTTTGGTGCTCGGCAAGGTGGAAGGCCGCAATCCGGCCTATTCGGTCAAATGCCGCATCGGCGCCAGCATGATTTGGCGAGCCGAAGAAACGGGAATTCTCAAGCCGGGCATGGAAATCATCGAGCCGACCAGCGGCAACACCGGGATCGCGCTGGCCTTTGTCGGCGCGGCCCGCGGCTACAAGGTAACCCTGACCATGCCGGAAACCATGAGCGTGGAGCGCCGCAAAATTCTTCAGGCCTTCGGCGCCCGGGTCGTTCTCACCGAAGGCGCCAAGGGGATGCCGGGCGCAATCGCCAAGGCCGAGGAATTGCTCGGCAACGCCCCCGGCCGCTACTTCATGCCGCAGCAGTTCAAGAATCCGGCCAATCCGGAAATCCATCTGCGCACCACCGGCCCGGAGATCTGGGAGGCCACCGACGGCCAAATCGACGTCCTGGTCGCCGGCGTCGGCACCGGCGGCACGATTACCGGAGTCTCCCGCTATCTCAAGGAGAAGAAGGGCAGGCCGGTCGTCTCGATCGCAGTCGAACCCGAGGCCAGCCCGGTGATCAGCCAGAAGCTGGCCGGCCAGGATTTGGCACCCGGCCCGCACATGATTCAAGGCATCGGCGCCGGCTTCATTCCGGATGTTCTCGACCTTGATTTGATCGACCGGGTCGAACTGGTGGGCAATGACGAAGCCATTGACTTCGCTCGCCGCCTGAGCACCGAGGAAGGCATTCTATCCGGCATTTCCTGCGGTGCCGCCACCGCGGTCGCGGCCCGGATCGCCAAGGAGCCGGAGTTCAAGGGCAAGACTGTCGTGGTCATTCTGCCGGATTCCGGCGAACGCTATCTTTCGATGCTCTACGAGCAGTAGCCGACGGCAGGAAATCCGCGCAATGATCCGAAGCGGGAAAAAGAAGGTGGCGCTGGGCATGAGCGGCGGAGTCGATTCCTCGATCGCCGCGCTCCTGCTGCGGGAGGCGGGCTACGAGGTGATCGGCCTGACCATGCTGATCTGGGATCCCGGGCTGAAGATGGACGGACGAATCAAGGGCAACGCCTGCTACGGCCCCGGCGAGCGGGAGGATTTGGAAGCGGCCCGACAAGTGGCCGCCCGGCTTGGCATCCCCCACCATGCGATCCGCCTGGCCGAAGAATACAACCGCTGCGTGCTCGACTGGTTTCGAGAGCGCTATCTCGAAGGCGCCACCCCCAACCCGTGCGCCATCTGCAATCCGACTATGAAGTTCGGGCACCTCCTCGACAAAGCCCGGGAGCAGGGAGTCGAGTTCGACTACTTCGCCACCGGGCATTATGTCCGGCGCCGGCCGCCGGAGCAGCCCGGCGGCCGCTATCGCCTGTTCAAGGGGCTTGACCCGACCAAGGATCAATCGTACTTCCTGGCCCGCCTCGACCAACGACAACTGGCCGGTTCGCTGTTCCCCCTCGGAGACCGGGCCAAGACGGAAATCAAAGAGCTGGCCCGCCAGGCAGGTCTGGCGGAACTGGCCGAGAAAAGCGAAAGCCAGGACTTTTTCGAGGGCGAGGACCTCGGCGTGCTCTTCCCGGCGGACAAGGTGCGACCCGGCCCGATCGTCGATCTCGACGGACGCAGAATCGGCACCCATCGCGGCATTGTCTACTATACGGTGGGACAGCGGGAGGGGCTCGGCGTGGCCACCGGGCGCAAGGTTTATGTCAAGGAGATTGACGCGGCCGCGAACACGATTGTCCTGGCCGACCGCGACCGGGTCAACAGCCGCTCCTGCCGAATCGGCGACCTGAAATGGATTTCCGGACAGCCCCCGGCCGACCATGCCCGGCTGACCGCGCACCTGCGCTATCGCCATCGCGGCGCTTTCGGGACGCTTTCACAGACGGCCGAAGACACCTGGAAGTTCGAGTTCGAGGAACCCCAGTTCGCGGTGGCGCCCGGCCAGCTCGCCGCCATCTACCAAGACGACGAAGTGCTCGGCGGCGGCTGGATTCTTCAGCCGTAAAGCCGGTCGGTGCGGGCGGCCATGATGAAATCGTTGTCGTGCAGGCCGCCGATCTTATGACTGTACCAGGTTACGGTCACCCGGCCCCACTGCAGCAGAATGTCGGGGTGATGCCCCTGCTCCTCGGCCGCCGCCCCCACCCGGTCGACAAAGGCCAGAGCCTGCGCGAAGTCGGGAAACTTAAAGACCCGAAACAGCTTCTCAACCCCCTCGTCCTCCAGCAGCTGCCATTGCGGTACCGCCTGCAGGCGTTCCTTGATCTGGTTCTGGCTCAGCTTGTCGGCGTCGCTCCGGCAGGCCTCGCATTGACCTGCGCTCAAATCGCCTTTTGCATTCATGGCATTGCTCCTTGATCTTGATTGGTTGACATGGGCGGCCCACTCGAAATCAGGCTACCCTGAATAATTCAGGCTCTTTCTCAAAACGAATGGGTTGCTAATATTTTTGTCTTAGATTTTGTGGGTAACAGCTTGGTTTCGGGTTTCAGGTGTCAGGTTTCAGGTGTCAGGAGAGAATAATGGCAGAAAGCACCTATCCTGAATAATTCACGAAGCCAGAGTGGTGCAGATGTGCGGCCTGTCTGCGTGCGACCTGCCTGCCGCGCCAGGACACGCGGCGCAGGCATGGCGCACAGGCAGGCGGAAGGCATGACGCTGTATAAGTAAATATTCAT
>SLSR01000257.1 GCA_007130365.1 Lentisphaeria bacterium | reverse complement strand
TGGCTCCGGTCGACTGCCACCGCTTTTTCTTCCCGGCCGACGGTCGGCGGCTGGCCTGGCGGTCGCTGCCCGGCCGCTACGATTCCGTCCATCCCTTCGCGTTGCGCCGCCGTCCCGCCATCCTGGCCCGCAACAGCCGCTGCGCAAGCATCCTGGAGCTGCCGCACTTCGGTCGAGCCGCAATGGTGGAAGTCGGCGCCTTCGCGGTCGCCGACATTGTGCAGGCCCACAAACCCCGGGAGTTCGCCAAGATGCAGGAAAAAGGCTTTTTCAACCTGGGCGGATCGACCATCGTGCTGATTGTCCAGCCGGGAAAGGTTGCCTGGGATGCCGACCTGCTCGAACACTCGGCCCGCGGAACCGAGGTGAGGCTGCGCTATGGCGAGACCGTCGGCCAGGCGACAAGACCAAAACAACAGGATGCCGCACCCGCCGCAGGTTCTACCGCCGACTCTGCCTGTCATTGCCAATGAGCACGCTTTAGCCTGAACTGTGTTTCGAATCACGAAAATCCATTGGCCGACGGACTCTCGTTGGCGGGCATTGTTTGTCCGGAAATGCCGCCGTTGAACTTTCCTTGGCGCCGAGATATCTGAAGGAAAAAATTAAACCACAGATCACGCAGATATACACAGATCAAAGGCAAGGAACAATAATAACTTGGTTCTCTGGCGCGGCTGCCTTTTCGCGAATCCAGATCCGATCCATCGCCTTGCGGTAGAATGCCACAGCGGCGGCTTGTATCGAAGCAATCTGCGGCAAACTTGGCTCGTGAATTAATCAGGCTATGCATGAGATTGGCGTGTACGAATAGGAGACCTTCCCCGAGGCCGCCGCAACCCCTCGATCAACCCGCCGGTCGGACAAATCCGACACCAGGGGCGGGGAATGATCAATGCCAAGCCCAGAAACAGCAGAGCCAGCATGCGCCCCGGCCAGGCGGCATGGCGCCAATTGAAAACCACAAACGGTTCGAACCAGGCCAGGTCGGCCGCCAAATCCAAGGCCACGATCGCAAATGCCGCCGTCAACAGGATAATACGCAGCGCCCTGGCGCAGCCGACCAGCCTGCCGCCCCACTTCAACTTCCATTTCCGGTTAAGCCTGCCCGCCAACTGCTGAGCCGCGCCGAAAGGGCAGAAGCAGTGGCAGTAGTAGTTTCGCCCGGTAAACAGAGCGCCCGCCACTGTCACCAGGCCGACCATTCCCAGAACGCTGTGCATCCGCCAATCGAAGGAACCCCGCAGCCAACCTTCCAGCAAAGCCAGAGAGAACATCGAGGAGGCGATCAGGCCGGGAATCAGCAAACTGCCCAGGTTGATGTACAGACGGCTGCCGCGAGGTGAAAGGCGCCCGAAAAACAACCCCGAAGTCAAGCCCAGAAACAACAGCAGCAACAGCCTGCCGACAAGTCCGCCAACCGCCCCGCGCCCAACCGTCGGCCGTGGCGGCGGCTGCGCGGCAATCCGGCTCAGAGTGGCCCGCACCCCGTTGACCAGCGCCAGACTGGTCGCGGTAGCCCCCGAAACCGCCTCCACCGAATGCTCGAGAGCGTCGTCAGGCGACTTCCCGTTCCAGGCGTCGTGCAGCTCGTCCTCAACCCGCCGCGCGTAGCTCGCCGTTTCCCGGTTCTCCAGCATGCGCACCCCCGACACGGCCAGATGCCGGTCGAAGACAACCAGAAACGGCACGCTCCCGACATGCCCGATGATCCGTTCATCCGGCGGCGGTCCGAGCGCCAGAAAACCAAGCGCATCACCCGCCTGATCGAACACTTCGTACAGCCCACCCTCATGCTTGTGCCAGTCTTTCGCCTCCGGAAACAGATTGCGCACATCCTCGGGCATAGACAATTCCGAAGCATCCGCCGCCATATCCGCCTCTGCCATCGTCTCCGCCGATGGTTCGGATTCGGTTCGGCTAACCGCCCAACAGGCAACCAGGACAAAAAGGACAACCAGCCCGGGACGCATCCAGCCCTTCAGGCGTCCGACAAAAATATCATTTTTCATATCTATTCTGCCTAACCTGGCTAATTCACGAACCATGTCTGCCGTCTGACCACTTGCCTTTAACAGAGTACGGCAACTTTGCAACCCCACTCGCGCACCTTGTCGCGCACCATAATCGAGTCGAATTCAGGTGCGCGACAAAGGGTGCACCTGCCCCCGTACGCAAGGTTTTGCAGAACTCACTTTTAGCGCAAATGGAATGCCCTGCTTCCATTCGCAAGATTCGCGTGATTCGCCTGTCTGACCCACATGAACAGTCAGGACAGCGGTGTCATCTCCACCAGCGGCTCGAGCCGTGCCACATCTTCCCGCCGAAACTCGGCCGGGCGACCGCCAAGACAGGAGGCCGAGGCGGCCGCCAGGGCAAAGCGAAAGAGGCGAGACATCGCCCGGTCGGCCATGGCTCGACCCGCCCAGTCGCGGTCGGCAAAATCGGTTCGAGCCCCCAACCCTCCGGCCAGCCCCTGCAAAACGGCGCCGGTGGCAGTATCCCCGGCACCCAATGGACTGACTACCGCCTCAAGCCGCGGCAAACGATAGCGCCAGCCCCCGCTCCGACTGAACAGAAAGGCGTCTCGCGATCCGTCGGTAACCGCCAGCCACCAGAGATCGAAACGCTCGAACAGGCAGCGGGCCGCCTTCACGCCATCCTTGCAGCCGGTCAAACCGCGCAATTCCTCGGCATTGATCTTAAGCAGATGCGGCCCCGCCTCCAAGGCTTCCCGCAAACACCGCCAGGCATCGACCACGATCCAGGCTCGCTCCCGCATCCGACCGACGATTTCCGCGTAGAAAGTGCTCGGCACCCCATCCGGAAAGGTGCCGCAAATGGCCAGACTTCCGCAATCCGCCAAAGCCTGCGGCAACCGCCTTCGCAACTCTTCAACCTCCCGAGAGGTTGCCCGGGGCGAGGGCTCGATCAGCTCGGTCATCGACTGGTCGTCTTCCGCCAGCAGCGTCGTGCAAACCCGAGTGGCGGCCGCCGTCGCCACCGTCCAATGGGCGAAGCCCCGACGCTCCAGATCCGCCAGCAGCAAACGCCCAGTCGTCCCGCCCGCCATTTGCAAAAGCCCGGCCGCGCCCCCCAGTCGCGCCACCGCCTCGGCCGCGTTGACCCCCTTGCCGCTGGCCATTTCATGGATCGAAAGGGCGCGGTTGACTTCGCCCTTTGCCAGACTTGGCAAACGCACCGTGCGCTGCCAGGCCGGATTGAGACCAACCACCAGAAGGCGATTTGCGACCGGCTCAAGGTTGTCTTCGTCTATAACCATGATATGTTAATATATTGAATTTTGCAGGCTTTTCAGAACGCGAACCAACGATCCTTTTTTTCGCCAATTCTCTCTTGCGGATTAACAAATGAGCGTAGAACGTTTTAACAGCGACGACATAAAACAGTTTCTGACAGAAGAGTTCCAGACCTCCGACAGCGAAACCAAATATTTGTTGCGCCTGGTTCAAGTCAACATTCACGACTTGGGCGTAGAAATGGAGGAGGCAGTCGAAAAACTGGACTGGAACCGACTCGCCTACCTGAACCGGAAAATCAACGCCATCGCAGTCAATCTGCGCTGGGAGGTCATGCAGCAGTTCACCCACTTCATGGAACAGACCATCACCGAGCGCAACGACCGCTACCTGGAACCGCTGACCGCCAAGCTGGCGACCATTGCCCACGAGGCGGCCAGCCTCGCGGTCAGCAGGTCGACAGTCGAAGAGCTGGAACGACCGGGGAAGGCAGTTCGCCCGGCTTGAAGCAGGTCGTCTCGCAATGGCGAATCGGCATCCGCAAATGGAAATTGTGCAGCCTGCGGCTTCAAACACCCGTCCCGGAGATCGGCTTGCGCCAAGAACGACAAACAGAAAAGGCAGACCATGACAGCAGCCACCAGCTTCGAATTAATCCCGACTCAAACCGCCCCGCTCAATCCGATCTGGAACTTCGGCGGCAACCCTTGTCATGCGCCCCTTTGGTTGCGCGACGACCTGCGAAGTCAACTCGAAACTTGCCGCGACCGACTCGGCTTCACTCGCCTGCGCGCACACGGCACCGTGGACGACAACGGAATCTTTCTCTCTCGCCGATCGCCGAAACCAGGCCGGGAGAATGCGAGCTGACCATCGATCCCGGAACCGTTCTCCAACTGGAAATCACCGGAGCCCACAATCATGAGCACCAACCCCGCACCACGACCTAGACGACCGGCCGCCACCCCCAAGTCGACCTGGCTCTGTATCATCATTCCCTGGCTGCTGCTGCTGGCATCCTGCGCCACCCATGTCGAGCCGCAACCGCCGCCGCCCGCAACCGCCCGCATTCTTGCACCCCCGCCCCCGGCAGCCCCCGGTCAGAGTTCACGGCAAGCGCTCGAGGCTCCCCTTGAAATCACCTGGCTCGAAGCCGTGACTTCGGCTCTGCAGCACAATCGCGGATTGACCGTGCAGCGAATGAACCCGGCGCTCAGGCAAACCCTCGAAGAACAGGCGCAGGCACGCTTCGACCCAATCCTGCGCGCCGGCCTGAGCGGCAGCCGCGGCCGCGACCAGACTCCGGCCGGCGAATCCCGCCAAACCACAGCGCTCCAGGCCGAGGCCGGCATCGCCCGCTTCTTCGACACCGGCACTCGAATCGATCTGCAACTGGAAACCGCGCGCCTGGACAGCGATGCTCAACCGGCGGAACCATACACCACCCGTGCCGGACTGGTGGTCGGACAGGCTTTGCTGCAAGGCGCCGGACGCGAGGTCAACCTGGCCGAGCTTCGACAGGCGCGGCTCGACACCGAATTGTCGATCCACGAATTGCAGGCTTTTATCGAAACCCTGGTCGCGCAAGTCGAAACCATCTATTGGGACTATGTCCTGGCACGCTCGCAAGTGCGCATATTCGAGGAATCCCTGGAGCTGGCGCAACGGCAGTTGGCGGAAACCCGGCAGCGCATCGATGTCGGCGACCTGGCCGAGACCGAACTGGCCGCCAGCCAGGCCGAACTGGCCTTGCGCCAGGAAGCCCTGATCAACGCCCGCAGTCGCCAGCGCAGCCTGCAAGTGCGCCTGCTGCGCCTGATCCAACCGCAACTGTCGAACCCCGACCAGCACGACGTCGTACCGCGCAGCCAACCGCAAATTCCGGTCTACTCCCTCGGCAGCCCGGCCGAACATCTGGCCATGGCGCAAAATCGCAGACCGGAAGTCAGGCAGGCGGAGCTTCTGCTCGAACGCGGCCAACTGGAGCTGATCAAGACTCGCAACGGCCTGCTCCCGCGCATGGATGCCTTCGTCCGTCTCGGCACTCGCGGCTACGCCGACTCCTTCCTCGGCGGCTTCGAAGACTTGACCGGAGACCGCTACGAACTGACCGCCGGACTCGAATTCGAAATGCCCTGGCGCAACCGCGCCGCGCGATCCCGCCATACCCGAGCCTCAATCAGCCTGAGCCAACAGGAGGAAAGCCTGCGCAACCTGGTCGACCTGGTGCGGGAGGATGTCGAAACCGCGATCATCGAAGTGCATCGAGCCCGGCAGCAGGTGGCGGCCACCGCCGCCACCCGACACTTTCAGGAGGAGAAACTGCGGGCTGAGAACGCCAAGTTCCGAGTCGGCCGCACCACCGCGATCCTGGTCGCCGCCGCCCAGCGCGACCTGGTAGCCAGCCAGGTCGCCGAAGTCGAGGCGCTGACCTCACACCTGAAGGCACTGGTCAACCTCTTTCGCGCCGAAGGAACTCTGCTGGAAAGACGCGGCATCGCCCTGGTAAAATAATCCGACTGACCGCATACCATGAAGAATACGGCTCCAGCCATCAAGATTGACAGCCTGGCGGTTCGCTACGGCGAACTGCGGGTGATCGACTGCTTCGACCTGCAAGTGGCTCGAGGCGAAAGGGTTATCATGACCGGCCCCTCGGGCTCCGGCAAGTCAACCGTGCTGAAGTGCATCATGGGGCTGGCCATACCCCGGGAAGGCTCCATCAGCATCCTTGGACATACGCTTGACGGCCGGCGCGTCTGGGAAGCGCGCCGCAGTCTGGCCTATGTCGGCCAGGAACCGGACTTGGGCTCGGGCACCACCCGAGAGGCGATCGAACGGCCGTTCGGCTACAGGGCAAACCAAGGACTGCGTGAAAACCTGCAACGCCTGCCCGCGCTGCTCGAACGATTCAACCTGCCGCAAACGCTGCTCGACAAAGAAATCCCCACGCTTTCCGGTGGCGAAAAGCAGCGCATGGCACTGGTTTCGGCCATCCTTCTGGATCGCCCGATCATTCTGCTCGATGAAGCGTCTTCGGCGCTCGACCAGGACAACCGGCGGGCGATGGCCGACTACTTCCGGCAGACCGCCGACATCACCGTGCTGTCGGTCGCGCACGATGTCGGATGGCTGGCCTTTTCCGACCGCGTAGTCGAGATGGCCGCCAACCCCGACGTGGCAGGAAAGGACGAAGATGAACGAGCTGGTTGACATCGGCTTCTGGCCCCTCGCCGTCGCCTATCTGCTTTTGATCCTGCCGCTGGCGATTCTGCTCCTCCAGCACGTGCCGATACTCAAGGAGACCGGCATCGCGGTGGTTCGGATGACGGTGCAGCTGCTGTTTGTCGGATTCTACCTGCAAATCCTTTTCCGACTCAACAACCCATGGCTCAACCTCGGCTGGATGGCGGTTATGATCAGCGTGGCGGACGGCTCGATCCTTCGCAGTTGCAGACTGAACATCCGACGCTTCGCCGGACCGGTATTCCTCGCGCTGTTTGCCGGTACGGCGATTCCCGTCCTGGTCTTCGTCGGCCCGATCCTGCGGCGCCCCGGCTGGCTCGACGCCCAGTATGTCATTCCCCTGGCGGGGATGGTGCTGGGCAACTGCCTGCGGGCGGACATCATCGGGCTCGGCAGCTTCTACCAGGCCATCGCCAAAGGCGAAAAAGCCTATCATCAAAGCCTCGCCCAGGGCGCGCGCCTGCACGAAGCCGTCCATCCGTACTTCCGCGACGCCCTCCAGGCCGCCCTGCTGCCCACCGTGGCCTCGATGGCGACCATCGGCCTGGTCGCGCTGCCGGGCATGATGACCGGGGTCATTCTGGCCGGAGCCGACCCGCTGACCGCCATCAAGTATCAGATCGCGATCATGATCGCAATCCTTTCCGGAACCGCGGTCACCGTGTTCCTGGCCATCTGGCTCACCGCCAAGACCAGCTTCAATGCCTACGGGCTGCTGGACAAAGGAATTTTCCGCAAAAAACATGAACAGTGACAAGGAGACGAAAAATGATCAGAGGATTGGCCCACGCATGTTTTAACGTTTCGGATCTGGAGCAGGCGTTGCGCTTCTACCGCGACGGCCTCGGCTTGCGAGAAGCTTTCGATTTCCGAAATGACGAAGGCCGGCGCTTTGGCGTCTACCTCCACCTCGGCGGCCGCAGCTTCATCGAGCTTTTCGAAGGCCAGCTCGACAAGCCGGCCGAAAAGCAGTCGTACAAGCACATCTGCCTGGAAGTGGACGATATCGAAGCCGCCGTCGCCACATTGCAGGAGCGCGGCATTGCGGTCAGCCCGATCAAAAAGGGCATTGACCACAGCTATCAGGCATGGATTAGCGACCCCGACGGCAACCGCATCGAACTGCACCACTATACACCCGAAAGCTGGCAGACCCCCAGCCTGGACTGAACTCTTGGAAGCGGATGCAAGGAGTGGAAGCGCGCGTCTTCCCGGCGTTCCGAACGAACCGAGGACGATTGGCAGTGGGGTGACAGGCAATGAGCACGGATATATCGGGGTCATATATCGGGGTCAGATACTATATTAATTTTTATATGTTGTTCATTATAAACAATTTGCCAGTCTCGTTCAGTGCAATAAATAGGGTTCTTCATAGAAATCTGTAAAAAAACGACTTCCAAAAACTTTTTTGCCGGTTGACGACTACGGGCGGGATTACGGTAGACGATTGACCTCACTCGCAATCCGCGCTTGTCGCCGTTCTTCTTATTAGCCTGGAAGGGCGGCTTCATCTTAGCCCCAGGCAGCGCCTGGGACTACGATGGGTTCGCCCCTCCGGGACTGGAGAACCCAGCGGTTAACTACTACGGTTGATGATTGCCTTCACGCGTAAACCGCTCTCGTAGCCGTTATCCTTTTCCGACTTCAAATTAAGGCTTAAGGATTATATTTGCACCGGAGTCAAAAGATGAAACCTTTTATTTTACAGAAAACGATGAAGAACCCAAAATTTGTCGAAAATTTTGTTTTAGCCCGAATTTCTGCAAAAGTCGGGCTAAGGATTCATCATCCAACATTTTACAGATTTTCGTGAAGAGCCCTTTTCCCTCTTGTTTCGCAAGCCGAATTCTTCAACTGAGGCTCAATCAAGGTCGATGCCGACGGCCGCGAGCACTCTGCCCAGGGTATTCCGAGCCACGGCGCGGGCTTTCCTGGCGCCGGCCGCCAGAATTTCCCGAACTCTCTCCGGCTCCCGCTCCAGTTCTCGGCGCCGTTCGCGCGCCGCCGCGAAAGCCTCCCAATACTGTTCGAACAAGGCCTGCTTGACCTGGCCATAGCCCAGACCGCCCCGCCGATAGGCCGCCGCCATCTCCTCGCGCTCGTCGGTCGTGGCGAACAGTTTATACAGAGTGAACAGATTGCAGGATTCGGGATTCTTGGGCTCCTCGACCGGGGTGGAGTCGGTCTTCATCCGCATGATCTTCTTCCGCGTCCGCTTTTCGTCGCCGAAAATCTCGATTGTGTTCTCATAGCTTTTCGACATCTTCTGGCCGTCGATCCCGGGCACGACCGCCACTTCGTCCCGAATCATGGCCTCCGGCACGATCAAGGTCTCGCCATACCGATGGTTGAAGCGCTGGGTCAGGTCGCGGGTCACTTCCAGGTGCTGCTTCTGGTCGCGCCCCACCGGCACCAG
Source organism: Lentisphaeria bacterium (assembly GCA_007130365.1). Lineage (GTDB taxonomy): Bacteria > Verrucomicrobiota > Lentisphaeria > Oligosphaerales > PUNB01 > SLSR01. The sequence goes on along the minus strand of SLSR01000257.1, from coordinate 16,968 downwards.
TCGCGAATCGTAGATCAGGATGTCGGCGGCCATCAGGATCGGATAGCTGAACAAGCCGACATTGGCGGTCAGCCCCTTGGCGATTTTGTCCTTGTAGCTGTGACAGCGCTCGAGCAGACCGAGGGGCGCGAGGCAGCTCAGAACCCAGGTAAGCTGAGTGATCTCCGGAATCTCGGACTGGCGAAAGAAGACGGCGCGCTCCGGATCCAGGCCGCAGGCCAGAAAATCCAGCGCCACATCGTGCGCCCGTCGGCGCAGAAGCTCGGGATCGGGGGTCTGGGTCAGAGCATGATAGTCGGCAATAAAGTAGAAGCAGTCGTTGCCCGGATCCTCGTGCAGATCGAGAGCCGGTCGCATCATGCCGAAATAATTGCCGAGATGAAGATTGCCGGAAGGCTGTATTCCGGAGAGAACCCTTTGTCTGTTCATTGATCAACCGTGTCTCCACTATGTTTTTCAATCAGGCTTCGCAAGTGTCGGCGCGACCGCTGCCGCACCTGCCGATGCAGGCTTCCGCCATGGCTGTCCATGGTGACGATGGCCGGGAACTCGGCGACCTGCAACTGCCATATCGCCTCCGACAAGCCGTGCTCGGCCCAGGCCACCGCCTCCACCCTGCGCACGGTCTCGGCCAGCAGGCGAGCGGCGCCGCCGACCGCGTGCAGATACACGCACCCGTGCCGACGGCAGGCTTGCAGCGTCGCCTCGCCCATGCCGCCCTTGCCGATGATCGCCCGCCATCCGAAACGCGCGAGCAAACCGGCCATAAAGGGCTCCTCGCGCATCGAGGTGGTGGGGCCGGCGGCAGTCACCCGCCAGCTCCCGCCCGTCTCCGGGACGGCGACCGGGCCGCAATGGTAGATCACCGCCCCGCGCAAGTCCAGCGGCGGCTCCTCGCCTTCGGCCAGGCGCCGATGAACTGCGTCGCGCGCCGTAAAGATCGTCCCCGTCAGGAGAACTCCATCACCCACCCGCAAAGCCGCGACTGCATCCTCGGACCAGGGAAAGGACAGACGGCAGGGCGCAGCGGGACTGGCCAATTCGGAGTGTTGGTGAGAGTAGGACATAATCAAGCAAGGCTATTCCGCGGGATCAACCGGCACCCCCTCGAAATGATATATCTTTTCATCCTCCCGACACCATCCCAGGCGTTCCCGCGCAATCCTCTCGATCGCCACCGGATCGTGCTTCAAATCATGAATCCGACGTCTTAGAAGATGCGCCTGCAATTCTCGTTCGAGCAGCTCCTGCTGCAGGCGGCGCGCCTCCGAGCGAGCCTGATTGTAGTCGGTGTAGGCCGGCAGAAGAACGAAAAAGGCGGCCGCCACCGTCAGAACAAAAATCATCGTGAACAGATAGTCGGTCCATTTCATGGCTTCGCCTGCCTTGTTTTCCCGGTCGCAACGATTCACGGCCATGAACCGTTCAGACTGGCATTCGCAAACCCGTCCCCCTCGCCGGCCGCGATTCCGACAATCCTGCGGCCAGCTCAAGGCATTCACTTGCAGTTTCTACTGCAATATAACGCTAAGGCTCCGTCGCTGCAACAGCGTCCGGTCGCGCAAATCGCGCAACAGCAGCAAATGCAGGTCGAATTCATCCCCCGGATAGCGGTCGCGCAAAATCCGCTCGAGCTGCACCCGACTCTCGACCGGCGTGCGGCCGGCTCCGAAAATTATGTCGCCCCGTCGAATGTCGAGATTGGCGGCCGGCCCGTCCTGCACAATATCGCTGACGATCAAGCCGTTCACCGTTTCCGGCACCTGCAAAGCCGACTTCAAAACCGGCGACAACTCCTGCACCTGCAAACCCAGGCGGCGGCGGATCAACTGCTCGGCATTCATCTCCCCGATTTCAATCTCCAGGCGACGGCCGTCGGCGGTGCGCAAACTCAAAAGATCCCCGACCCGCAAGCTCCACAAGTGCCGACTGAGCTGCAGCGAACGGCTCAGCGGTTGCCCGTTGAATTCGACAATCTCGTCGTCCTCGCGCAATCCGGCGGCCGCGGCCGAGCCCTGCGGATCGACGGCTGTCGCGACCACCTGCAACCGCCCCGAACCGTCAAAGCGGTTGACCGGCACAAAGCCGCTAACGGCCGTGGAGAAGTAACTGGGCTGCAGCCATTCGGCCAGCACTTCCTCGATGCGGCGGACCGGAATGGCAAAGCCAATGCCCTCGGCGCCGGCTCGAATCGCCAAATTGAGGCCGATCAGCGCCCCGTCCAGGTTGACCAGCGGGCCGCCGCTGTTGCCGGGATTGATCGCCGCATCCGTCTGCAAAATGTCGTTGAACTGCACTTCCCCCTCGCGCCAGGAGCGGTTGCGCGCACTGAGCACGCCGGAGCTGACGCTGCTCTCCAGGCCGAAAGGATTGCCGACCGCGACCACGGTCTCGGCCAGCAGAAGATCGTCGGGCAGCGCAAATTCAATGATTGGGAAGTCCGGCTTCACCCCCGGTTCGGTCGACAGTCGCAGCAAGGCCAGGTCGTTGCTCCGGTTGTAGGCCACCAGCCGCGCCGCGAAGCTCTGGCCGTCGACCATCCGCACCTCGATGCCGGTGGCTCGACGAACCACATGAAAGTTGGTCAGAATCAAGCCCGAAGACGCGACCATCACCCCGCTGCCCAAAGGTATGGTCTCGCGATAGTAGCGCGGCTCGGGAGTTTCGAAAAAATCGCGGAAGAATGCGTTGAACGGATCGGACACCGCGACCACCCGCTCGGTCGAGATGTTGACCACTGCCGGAATCACCCGTTCGACCGCGCGCACCAGCGGGGTGTTCCGGCGGCTGGAGACCTCGGCCGAAGCCGGCATGGATTGCGCAGCCCCGCTCCAGGCAAGAAGGGAGACGAGCCAGACCGTGGTCCAGCGCAGCCGCGGATTGCAATGGTTGACTTTCATCATGGTCAACTTAATTCACCAATCCCGATTTTCGAGCGCGGCTTGCTTTGCGACAAAAATACGCTATATTATATTCGCATAAACATTCTCCGCGGTCCTGCGAATGCGGATGGGCGGCAAGCCTGAGCCTGGCCTTGCCAGGGCAGCTTCCGGAGAGCCGCCGGATGCATTCCGGAGCAGGGGTGTTTCCGGACAATCGTCAAGCAAAGGAGACTCGGACAATGAACTGCCTGTCGCCCTTCCCCGCCCGTCGCCATTTCGATTCCTGGCTCGAACTTTACCTCTACAACCGGTTTGTCGCCAGCCTGTCCAGGCAAGCCGTCCCGGCCGCGATGCACGAGGGCAAGAGCCCTCCACACTGCGACGAATGGGTCTTGCAGGCATTGTGGAACGAACGTCGCCTGCTCGACCGGGCACCCTTGCGCACCGACGACGGCATACCGGTGGAGATCGTCCATCCCGGAAACTGGAATCTGGCGGCCGGCCCCGACTTTTCCGACGCGGTTCTGCGCATCGACGGCCAGCTTCGGCGCGGCGCCGTGGAAGTGCATCGGGAAGCGGCAGACTGGGTGCGCCACGGCCACCAGCACGACCCCCGCTATCGCAGCGTGATTCTGCATGTGGTCTGGCAGACCGCCCCGACCTCTCCGAGCCATCCCCTGCCGCCTTCGCTTTCGATGCGGCGACACCTGCCCGCGCTTTGGGGAAATCTGCTCGAAGAATACACCGCCGCCGACTACCCCTATGCCCGCAAGTTCCCACCCGGACAGTGCGCCTTGCACACCGCCGAACTGCCGGATGCAACCGTTCGCGACTTCCTAGCCGCCGCCGGTCTGCAAAGATTTCGCGAAAAAAGTCGCAGGATTCTCGACCGCGCCCTGACTGCGGGCTTCGCGCAAACCGCCTACGAGAAGTTTTTCGACGCCCTCGGCTACCGGGTCAATCGCGAGCCCTTCCGCGAGCTGGCCCGCGCCCTGCCTTTGGCTCGAATCCGCGACCTCGCCTGCCCGTTGACCCGGCTGGCCGCCCTAATGGGCAGCGCCGGCTTCCTGCCCGACCCCACCCGCGGCAGACGTCCGGTGGAAAGCTCGATCCGCCCTCTGAACCGCCAACTTTGGGACCTCTGGTGGCGGCTGGGGCTCGAGCCGCTCTGCCTAGGCTGGCAGAGTTGCGGCACGCGTCCGGCAAACCGTCCGGAAAGACGCCTGCCCGCAGCCTGCGCCCTGCTTGAGAAATGGAATTGGCGACCGGTTGCAGCCTGGTCTCGCGAACTGGCCGCAGCCGAATCCTGCAACCGCTTTCTCAAGTGCCTCGAATCCCTGTTCGACATTCAGCCCCCGGCCGAATTCGTCCAGGCCATGCGCCTGACCGGGGGACACAGCCTCAAACTTGGCCGCAGCCGCAGCCTGGACATGGCGGCCAACCTTGTCCTGCCCCTGCTTCATGCCAAAGCCCGCCAGGAACAAGACCGTCCGCAACAAGAACGACTGGAAGGCCTTTTCCTGACCCTGCCGCGGCTGCAGGACAACTCTGTCCTGCGGCGCATCTGCCACCGCCTGCTGGTTCCGGCCAGCCGCCGTCGCGCGATCGTGGCCGGCGCGGCCCAGCAACAGGGTTTGCTGGCGGTAGCCCGCGATTTCTGCCAGAATGTCGGCGGCCAATGCCCGAGCTGTCGCCTGAACAATCCGGCCATATTTGAAAAGGGGCTTGTCCAGGGCTAAGTTATCTTTTTGTTTTCAGCACATTCCGGACGGGCTCCAAGGCGCCAGGGTACAACTTGGCGCAAGCCTTTCCCCTTAAATTATAACGGGCGCTTCGACAATCCATGAAATACGCGATTCTGGGCGACATCCACTCCAACCTTGAAGCGTTGACCGCCGTTTTGGCCAAGGCCAGGGAGGAAGGGGTCGAAAAATATATCTGCACCGGCGACATCGTGGGCTACAACGCCAACCCGCGCGAATGCCTGGAAACTATCCGCGACCTGCAGCCGGAGGTGATCGTTCGCGGCAATCACGACGACTACGCCGCCTCCGACCTTGACCTGGCGGGGTTCAACCCGCAGGCCGCCAGCGTGGTCAACTGGACTCGCAATCACCTGACCCGTGAAGAGCGGCAATGGCTCAGCCGTCTGCCGCTCGACCGAACGCTCGACGCGCGAACCACCATCGTACACGCCACTCTCGACATGCCGGGACGATGGGGGTATATCTTCGACAAGCTCAGCGCCGCCGCCTCCTTCACCTATCAGTTTACCCCGGTCTGCTTTTTCGGACACACCCACATACCGGGCATTTTCGACAAATTCGGCAGCGTCAGGGAGAACGGCTTCCAGGAAGTGACCTTTGAGCCGGGGCATAAGTATATGATCAACGTCGGCAGCGTCGGCCAGCCGCGGGACGGCGATCCGCGGGCGGCCTTCATCGTATTCGACCCCGACGAGAAGCGCATTGTCCTGCACCGGGTTGAATACGACATCGCCACCGCGCAAAAGAAAATTCTCAAGGTCGGCCTGCCGGAAAGATGTGCGCACAGGCTGGCGATCGGCCGCTAGCCCGACTAATACATATGAATTCGGCAAACTTGGCTCGTGCATTATTCGGGATGAAGATCAAACATCCGCAAAGAGCCAGAGTGTGGGACATGAACATTCTCATTGTCAAGCCCAGCAGTCTCGGCGACATCATTCACACCCTGCCGATGGTGCCGCTGATCCGCAGGAATTTTCCGGACGCGGCGATATCCTGGGTGGTCAACGAGGAGTACGCCCGCCTGCTCGACCTGTGCCCTGAGGTCGACAACGTGATCATCTTCCGCCGCCGCCGCTGGAGCAAGATGCGGTGCTGGCCCGAGCTGATCGGTTTCGCCAAAGATCTGAAAAGACTCCAAATCGACCTGGCGCTTGACTTCCAGGGACTGTTTCGCAGCGGTTTGATCACTCGCCTGAGCGGGAGTCCTCGACGAGTCGGCTTCCGCAACGCCCGCGAGGGCGCCATCTATTTCTACAATGAACGGATTCTGCTCCCGGCCAACCTTCGGCATGCGGTCGAGCGCAATCTTTTTCTCCTACAAACCGCCCTGCATATTGCCGACCCGATCGGGAACAGCGGTTTGGCCGTCTCCCGCATCGACATGTGCAATTGCGAAAAACTGTTTCGGGCCTGCGAAGTCAATCCTCATGCCCCCTTTCTCGGCCTGGCGCCGGCCGCCCGCTGGGAATCCAAGGCGTGGCCTCCCGACTTTTTTGCCGCCGTGGTCGAAAAGGTTCACGAAAGTCTGCCCGAACTGCCGGTGATATTACTCGGCTCCGCCTCGGAAAGACCAATCGGGGAGATCATCTGCTCGCATTGCCGAAGTCCGGGAAAAATCGTCAACCTGATGGGGGAAACCGAACTTGGAACCCTGGTCGAAATCTTGCGTCATAGCAAGACAATAATGACCAACGACAGCGGCCCGATGCATCTCGCCGCCATGCTTGGCACTCCGGTTGTCGCCATGTTCGGCCCCACCGACCCAAGCCTGACCGGCCCCTACGGCCATATCCACCGGGTATTTGCCGGCGCCTGCGATCGCGCGCCCTGCCTTGAGAACAATTGCCCGAAAGGCACCAACGCATGCCACTACACAATCTCCCGCGACCAGGTGGCGGAAGCCGTTCTGCAAAACCTGCAAACAGACACAAACCCAGTTGCCCCGAACAATTCATCCAAACAGGAATGATCAAACCATGAAAAGAATTCTTGCGACGATCGCGGTCCTCACTTTCGCCGGCCTCCAGAACCCAGCCTCGGCCGCCCTCGGCATCGATATCGCGGCCGACCGCAGGCGCTATGTCCGATACGAACCAATCAATCTCACGATCCGCCTGCGCAACGACACCGGCAACGTCCTCGACTTCGGCGCCAACGACCGCAGAGTCGGCCATCTGAAGCTGGAAATTCGCGACGGCGAAGGCAACCCGGCCAGAGCAACCCGGGATCCAAACCACCTGGTCGACCACCTCAGGCTGCCGGCCGGAGCCAGCAAGCACCTTACCCTCGCACTCAACAACTACTTTGCCCTGACGCGCCAGGCCGACTACACGGTTCACGCCGAGATCGGCCACTCGCGCCTGTCCCACGACTATCGCTCGAACCGCCTCACCCTCGAAGTTCGCAACGCATTCCCGGTCTGGGAAAGAAAATTCGGACTGCCCGGCCATGACGAAGACCAGGCCATTGTCAACCGCAAGGCGAGTCTGCTGCGCTTTCAGGAAAAGGACGGCGAAATCTACTGCCTGCGGATCGAAGACGACAACTATGTCTACTCGATCCAGCGCATCGCCCGCCACATCATCGGCGCCAGGCCGCGGGGCGACGTCGACGCGATCGGCAACATCCACATCTTTATCCGAATCAAGTCGCGAATCTTCATGCATCAGGCCTACGACCATCAGGGCGAGCTGAAGCAGGAGAGATACTACACCTTCGACAACTCGGCTCCGACGCTGTTCCGCGACCAGCGCACCGGCACCATGCAGGTGATCGGCGGCCGGCCCGCGATTCGCGGCGTCGACTATGCCATGCCGGAAGACGTCGAAGGAACCATATTCGAAGACTCGGCGCCGGTGCTGGAGCCGCTGTAGGCCCGATGGACTGACGCTGCCGCGGATCGCCTGGAGCCAATAGGCGCAGCCAGTCATACACCCTTCAACAACATGCGAGGCCATGGTGACTCGATACGATCATATTGTCGGCGGCGGCGGGGTCGGAGGAATGACCGCGGCTCTCTTGCTGGCGCGACATAATCGACGCGTCCTGCTGCTTGACAAGGCTCCCCGACTCGGCGGCGCGCTGGCGCGCTTCACCCGCCAAGGCGTCCCCTTCGACGTCGGCTTCCACTTCACCGGCGGTCTGAACCCGGACGGTTCGGGAATGATGTCCGACATGCTTGCCGTCATGGGCATCCGAGAGCGGATCGAAGCCATCCCCCTGCCCGAGGACAAAAGCCACCGCGTGGCCTTCGCCGACAGCGGGGAGATCTACGCCCTGCCGAATGGTCTCGAACGCTGCCGGGAATACCTGCGGACCGCCTTTCCCGCCGACCAGGCGGGGATCGCCCGCTACTTCGACCTGTTCACGCAAGTCTGCCGGCGAACCGCCTCGATGAACATCAGGCAGCTCGACCAGGTTGGCGAGAGGCAGGAGCAGGACTGGGTATCTCTGCAGCAAGTCCTGGACAGCCTGATCGACGACCCTCGGCCCAAAGCCCTGCTCGCCGTCACCTGCCTCTGCCACGGCAGCAAGCCGGCGGAAATTTCCTTTGCCAACCACTGCCGCATGACGGCCGCGCTCTACGACCACACGGTACGGGTCAAAAACGGCGGCGCCGCCTTTGTCGGCGCCTTTGCCGACGCCCTGCGCGAATGCGGAGTGGAAGTCCGCTGCTCCACCCAGATCGCCGAACTGAAGGACGTTCGCGACCGCAAGGTGCGGCGATTCATGCTCTCGGACGGCGACCAGGTCGCCGCCGACTCCTGTGTTCTGGCGATCCACCCCTTCTCGATTCTCGAGCTGCTGCCGAAACGATACACCACACCCGCCTTTCGCCATCGCGTCGCTGAATTCGAGCCTTCGATCGGGTTTTTCTCGATCTTCGGCACGGCCGAAGGCAACGGCCGCGCCGGGATCCGGGAGAATTCCATCTTCTCCATCCTGCCAAGCCCCGACCTGAACCGGATGATGGATCCCGGCGCCGACCATCCCCTGCCCATGGTCATGATGGAGAGCGAAGAGTCGGTGGCGGGGCGCGAACTCCGCACCGTCACCGCCTTCGAGGTATCCTTCCGCCGGCAGCTGGCAGCCTGGCAGGATACCGCCATCGGCCGGCGCGGCTCCCAATACCTGGCCTACAAGCGGGAACGCGCCGACGACATGCGGCGGCGGCTGCAACTCTACCACCCCTGGATGGAGCGCGAGTTCAAGCTGATGGCCAGCGCCTCGATGCTGACTTTTCGCGACTACCTGCACTCCCCCTTCGGAGCAGCCTATGGAATACGGCAGAAGGTCGGACAGTTCAACCTGTTCGGCAAACTGCCTTTGCTCAACCTCTACGCGGCCGGACAAAGCGCCATGCTGCCGGGGGTTCTCGGCTCCATGGCGTCGGGCTTTTTCGTGGCTCGCTCCATGATTGGCAAAACTATTTTCCAGAAATTTGTCGAGGACAGGCTATGCCATTGAAAAGAGCAGTGATCACCGGGGTCGGCGCGGTCACCCCATTCGGCTATGGCGACGAAGAGCTGTGGCAGGGATTGAAAAGCGGGCGCTCGGCCTGCCGCAGAATGACCGAGTGGGACGGCTTCACCGGCCTCAAAAGCCTGGTTGGCGCGCCGCTGGACATGCGGGACGCCAGAACCATCCCGCGCCAGAGCCGTCGCACCATGAGTCCGATGAGCATCTTCGCGGCCCAGGCCGCCGAGCTGGCTCTGGACAGCGCCGGCCTGGCGCGGGCGGATTTCGCCGGCAACCGCCAGGCCGGAGTGATTGTCGGACACACCACCGGCAGTCCGCAAACCTTGACCGAAGTCTATCGGCAGCTTCTGCCGACCGGCGACTTTGGATTGCTCACTTCGTCCAGCTTCTTCCGCTGCCTTTCGCACACGGCCGCCCTCAATCTGGCGCAATACCTCGAGGTTCGCGGACTGGTCGCGGCCACCTCGGCCGCCTGCGCTTCCGGCCTGCAGGCGGTGGGTGCCGCCTTCGACCTGATCCGCCTGGGCCGTCAGCGCATGGTGCTGTGCGGCGGCGCGGAAGAGCTGCACCCCACGGTCACCGGCTCCTTCGACATCCTGTACGCCGCCTCGGCCGGCTACAATCAAAACCCCGAGATGACACCGCGCCCCTTCGACCGCGAGCGCGACGGCCTGGTCTGCGCCGAGGGGGCGGGGCTGCTGCTGCTCGAAGAGTACGACCACGCGCGCGCCCGCCAGGCTCCGATTTTCGGCGAAGTCGTCGGCTACCATTCGTGCGGCAACGGCAGCCATATCAGTCAATCCAACCCCGAAGCCATGGTCGACTGCATGCGGGGCGCCCTGGCCGACGCCGGTCTGCAAGCCGCCGACATCGACTACCTGAACGCGCATGCCACCGGCACTTTGCAGGGCGACGCGGCGGAAGCGGCCGCGATCCGCGAAGTCTTTGCCGACCGCGTGCCGACCAGCAGCCTCAAGGGACATCTCGGGCACACCCTCGGCGCCTCCGGTCCGATCGAACTGATCGCCACCCTTCGGATGATGCGGGAAGGCCTGCTGCTGCCCACCCGCAACCTGCGACAGGTGGCGGACGACTGCACCGACATTCAGCACCTGCAAAAAGCCCTGCCCAAACCGACGCGCCATATCCTGAAAAACAGCTTTGCCTTCGGGGGGATTAACGCGGCGCTGATCTGCGCCCGCCCGGAAAGAGAGCATTGAAGAATTGCGCACGCGCCGCAGGTGCGAAGCGACTATTCCCTTTGATGGGGGGCTGCGCCATCAAGGCAACCGCGCCCCGGCCGGGGCACCACCGCATTTTCTGTCTCTACCCGCGGTTTCGGAGCGATTCAACCCGGTCGGTTCCCGACCGACGGTGGCCGCATCCGGGGTCGAGCCCGAATCAGACACAAAGACTGGTCTCGCGACCTCATCCGCAGCTCGGGCAGAGCGCCCGGCCACAGCCAGGCCGAACCGCGCCCCCCGACCTGCCGCCAACCATCGCCCGCGAACTCCGCACACCCCGACAAAACCAGCATAATCGAAACCGCATTATCGGAATTGAGCACAGTTTCCTGCGCCCCGCCTTCGATCAGTTCAACCTGAAACTCGGAAGCATCCCCCCGATAAACCCGAAGCCCGGCCCCCCGCTGCTCGCCCGCCGACACCGGCGGCGTCCCGGTGCGATAGTCAAGCATGGCGAGCAGGTTCTCGCAGTCGACAAACTTCCCGGTCAAACCGGCTCTTACCACATTGTCCGAGTTGGCCATGCATTCGATGATCGTACCTTGCAGATAGGCGTGCAGCCGGTTGGCTCCGAGAAACACCGATTCCCCGGCCTCCAAGCTCAGCAGGTTCAAAAAATAGGGGGAGAGGCAGCCGCGGTCGCCCGGATACTCCTGCAGCAGTTCGAGAAAACAGCGGTCGCGAGCCTCCGGCCGGTCGTTCGCGAGCAGGATTTCCGACAGTTCCGAAAGCAGCTTCCCGACCGCCTCGCTCCCGGCCTGCAACAGTCGGGCAAAGGCGCGAGCCGGACCGGCTTTCGCGAAAGTTGGCGCGTCGTCCTTGAAAAACCGACCCAGCGGCGGCAAGCGATGCCAGTCGGCCAGCACCTCGGCGACCGGCCTGAACCCGCAGAAAGCACGCAGCCCGGAATCCAGGGCGATCGCGATCTCCGGCTTGTGGTTGGCATCCGGATAATGCTCCGGATCTTGTCGATGCAGGCGAATCGCGGTCTCGCGGTCGGGATGGGCTTGAATCGAAAGCGGCTTCTCGCTGTCCAGAATCTTCAGCAGAAAAGGCAGAGCGGCAATCCCCTGCCCGGTCAAGGCCGGCCCCAGCCAAAATTGCGCATCGGCGGCAATCAGGCGGTCGAGCGGCTTCTCCCGGCCGTCGGGCAGGGACACCAGGCTTGGCGCCTGCGGATGCGCCCCCAGCCAAAGCTCGGCGAACGGCCGGCCGACCGGCGCCTCCACCCCAAGCAAGTCGGCAATGAACGGCGATGGTGCGCCGGCCGACCGCCGGCGGCCGCCCCAGGCGTAATGTTTCACTTCCCCCCGCAAACCATACAATCGCTTCAATTTATCTGTCTCCGGCCTGATTCAGAGCATTCTCGACGGCTCGCGCAAACGCCCGTTTTCATCGAACTTTACTCCCTCCGCCGCCAGCAACTCACGCTTGCGCGCAATCTCCGGCCCGGCGACCGCGCCGCGAAAGCCGCCAATCCGACCGTCGCTGCCGATCACCCGGTGGCAGGGCAGGTGCGGCGCCAGCGGATTCTCCCGCAGCGCCCGCCCCACCGCCCGCGCCCCGCCCGGACAGCCAAGCCGGCGGGCCAACCCGCGATAGCTGATCACCCGCCCGCGCGGCACTCCCGCCAAAGCACCATATACCTTTTCCTGAAAAGGCGTCACCCGCTTCATCCTTGAAAACCAGCGCCATCCTTCACTGGCGCCTTGGCCTTGAACCCGTCGAAACTCTTGAATTCAAATAAAATTGAACAATAGTACCGCGGTTGCATTTTTCCAACCGGCACGCCGGTCAAAGAGGATCATTCCGTGAGCAATAAATCTATCGACTGGACCAATCTGGGCTTCAAATACCGACGCACCGACTGCCATATCCGCCATCATTTCCGCGACGGCCAGTGGGACGGCGGCCAGATGTTCCATGAAGAGACTATCCCGGTCCACATCGCCGCCACCTCCCTGCACTACGGACAGGCGGCCTTCGAGGGGCTGAAGGCCTTTCGCTGTCGCGACGGCAAGGTTCGGATTTTCCGGCCGGAAATGAACGCGGCCCGGATGATCGACACCGCCCGACGCATTCACATGGCGCCGGTTCCGGAATCCCTGTTTGTCGAGGCCGTGCATCGCGTGGTCGCGGCCAACCTCGACTACATCCCGCCCTACGGCAGCGGCGGCGCCCTCTACATCCGCCCGCTGCTCTTCGGCAGCGGGCCGCAGATCGGAGTCACCCCGTCTCTGGAATACACTTTCATGGTTCTGGTCATGCCGGTCGGCCCCTACTACCAGGGCGGCCTGACCCCGGTGCGGGCCATTGTCTACGACCAGTACGACCGGGCCGCCCCGCTCGGGGTCGGCAACATCAAGGTGGCCGGAAACTATGCCGCCGCCATGGAACCGCACGAACGCGCCAAGCAGGAGGGGTTCGCGGTCGAACTGTTCCTCGACGCCAGGGAACACCGGTACATCGACGAGTTCGGCACCGCCAACTTCATCGCCCTGACCAAAAACCACGAGTATGTCACCCCGGAATCAAGATCGATTCTGCCCAGCGTCACCAACAAGTGCCTGCAGAAAATCGCCCGCGATCTCGGCATGACGGTGCAGCGACGGCCGGTCGAGTTCGCGGAAATTCCCGAGTTCGCCGCCGTCGCCGCCTGCGGCACTGCCGTGGTCATCACCCCGGTCAACGAAATCGTGCGCGGCGACAGCGTCTGCAAAATCGGCCCGGCTCGCGGCTGCGTCCCGGAAATGCAGCAGCTCTACGACCGCATGACCGCAATCCAGGTCGGCGACGATCCGGACGACTACGGCTGGAACATGGAGCTGCGAGCATAAAAGCGACCACAAGTATTTCATCTTGCAGAAAAACACAAAGTCCGCAAAAGAGAAAGAAAGATCCACCCGCCATGTCCATTCCACGCAAACGCTATGCCCAGGTCGGCCTCGGCGGCCGACATGCCATGTTTCGCAACCATATTCTCGACAAGTATCGGGAGCAGGCCGAGCTGGTGGCGGTCTGCGACCGCAATCCCGGCCGGGTGGCGGCGGCGCGGAAGGCGATAGAGGAGAAATTCGGCGCCGACATTCCCGGCTATGCCGCCGAGGACTTCGACCGGATGCTCGCGGAGACCAAGCCCGACTGCGTGATCGTCACCACCATGGATTCCGCGCACGACTTGTACATCTGCCGGGCCATGGAGTCGGGGTGCGACGCGATCACTGAAAAGCCGATGACCATCGATTCCGAAAAATGCCGGCGCATCCTGGAAACCCAGGCCCGCACCGGCCGCCGCTGCACCGTCACCTTCAACTACCGCTACGCCCCGCCCCGCACTCAGATCAAGGAGCTGCTGATGTCCGGAACCATCGGCAAAGTGCTCTCGGTCGACTTCCACTGGCTGCTCAACCTCAGGCATGGCGCCGACTACTTCCGGCGCTGGCATCGCAACAAGGCCAACTCCGGCGGCCTGATGGTTCACAAGGCCACCCATCACTTCGACCTGGTCAACTGGTGGCTGGGCACCGTGCCCGAACGAGTCTACGCCTCCGGCCACCGCCGCTTCTATACCCCGCAAACCGCCGAACGCTACGGGCTGAAACAACGCGGCGAACGCTGCCGCGGCTGTCCGGAGGCGCAAAACTGCCAATTCTTCCTTGACCTGAGCGGGGGCAAGTCCATGCGCGAACTCTACCTTGAATGCGAAAAGCACGACGGCTATTTCCGCGACCGCTGCGTGTTCAGCGACCAGATCGACATCGAGGACTCGATGAACCTGGTCGTCGACTATGCCAACCAGGCCAAAATGACCTATTCCCTGAACGCCTTTTCGCCGTGGGAGGGCTATGTGGTGGCCTTCAACGGCGAGACCGGGAGAATCGAGCACAAGTGCGAGGAGACCGTGTATGTCAATGCCGACGACACCGTGCCCGGCATGCTCAAAAAGGAAGGCACCTGGATCCGCGTCTATCCGCACTGGCAACCGGCCTGCGAAGTCGAGCTGTGGACCGGCAGCGGCGGCCATGGCGGCGCCGACCCGGTGATGCTCGACTACATCTTCGCGCCCGAGCAGCAACCCGCCGACAAATACCTGCGGGCCGCCGACCAGCGAGCCGGAGCCTGGTCGATCCTGACCGGCATCGCGGCCAATCATTCGATGCGCGAGCAGCGGGCGGTCCGGATCGGCGAGCTGATTTCGAACCTGGCTTTGCCGGATTGCCCGGAATCACTTCAGGCTGATTAATTCATGCGAATTCGGTCATGAGTTGTTGTTTTTTTATGGGAATTTCGACAAAGGGAGTCCTGATCATGAACCAGAAAATCGGCGTCATCGGCGGCAGCGGTCTCTACGAAATGGCCCACCTGGAGAAGCTGCGTTCGCGCCAACTCACCACCCCCTTCGGCGAGCCCAGCGCCGCCTATGTCGAAGGTCGCCTGCAAGGAGTCGATGTGGCATTCCTCGCCAGGCACGGGGTCGGACATCGGCTGCTGCCGGCGGAGATCAACCACCGCGCCAACATCTACGGCTTCAAGCAACTGGGGGCGACCCGCATCGTCAGCCTGGCCGCCGTCGGCAGCCTGCGCGAAGAAATGGCGCCCCGCGACATCGTCATGATCGACCAGTTTGTCGACCGTACCAAACGCGGTCTCGAACAAACTTTTTTCGGGCATGGCATCGTTGGCCACATCCCCTTCGGCGACCCGATCTGTCCAGACCTGCAAAGGACTATCCACCAAGTCGCCGACCAACATCTTAAAGGGGAAGACCCGGGGCCGGCCGGCCGGCCGCCGCGCGCCCACCTTGGCGGAACCTATGTCAACATGGAAGGCCCGGCCTTCTCGACCAGGGCTGAATCCAACCTCTACCGGAGCTGGGGGATGGACGTCATCGGCATGACCAACCTGGCCGAGGCCAAGCTGGCGCGCGAAGCCGAAATCTGCTACTGCACGATGGCGCTGGTCACCGACTACGACTGCTGGCACCAGGTTCACGGCGACATCAAAGTCGAATCCCTGCTGTCAATCCTGCGCGAAAACATTGTCGCCGCCCAGGCCATTCTGCAGAACGCGATCCCTCGCCTGGCCGAACTTCCGGCCTGTGAATGCGGCCACGCATTGCAGCATGCGATTCTGACCGAAGCCAGCGTTTTCCCCAGAACTACCCGGGAAAAATTGGGGATATTGCTCGACAAATACTATCCGGAGCATTGAATTTGACAAAACTGCCCGCTTCCGACTTGCAATTTGGCAAAAACCATGTCATTAGTATGGTTAGACTTTTAACCGGAGCCCGAAAAAACCTTTTTCGCGCTTCACAAACCCCCAAGGAGGGATCGTCATGAGAGAGTCTTTCTACGATGTCAAGAAAAGAGAGAAGGTACAGGCGGAGGTGACGGAAAAGGTCAAGTACGGCAAGCCCGGCAACGAGCGCTTCGCGTTTCGCGCCAAAACCGCGGACGGCCGCAATCTGACCAAATTCGTCAAGAAGGAAGCGTGGCAGCAGGCCAAGGTCTAATTCCGGTTTGCTCCCCAAAAAAAATGGCTTCGCCCGAATTCGCTTTCGGACGAAGCCTTTTTTCCGGCAGGGGTGGCAAGAGGCTCGCACCTTGGTATATTACGCCATATAAAACCATGCAAGCAGCGAAAAATCCACCGCCTATTCGGGGGGAGTAGAAATGACCATGAACATTGCTTTCCGACCGGTTGTGCGCAACTGCCGCAGGAGTTCGCAAACCGCCATCCTGACCGTCGGCCTGATCCTGGCCGGAACCTTGGCTCGAGGCTTGATCACAGCAGAGGAGGACTCGCAAGTCAGCGTGCAGGCCGACTCCTATGAACTCGACCGGGCCACCGGCTGGGCGGTCGGCCGAGGCGATGTCGTGATCGACTACGGAAAATACAGCCTGCGGGCCGACGAAGTGCGCTACCACACCAACCCCGGCGAAGTGCAGGCCCGCGGCGCGGTTCGTCTCGGCGCCCGGCGCGACGATCCTGCCGACCCTGAATTCTCCTGGCGCACCGACGAGCTGGACGGCAATCTGGAAACCGGTGCCTTCCGCAGCGGCGCCTATCGCCTGAATCACGGCGACGTCTATCTCCGCGGCCCGCGCGCCCGCCGCGACATCAACGGCTCCTTCACCCTGGAATCGGCCCGCATCAGCACCTGCTCTGAATTGATCGAGAAGGATACCGCGCCGCACTATCACCTGCATTCCCGCACCCTGAGCTACTCGTCGGAGACCGAGCGCTTTCGCATGTTGCATACCCTGTTCAAGATTGGCCCGGTACCCGTCTTCTATTTTCCGATCGTCTATTGGAACCGCAATTGGATGAACGACAACTTCACCATACAAGCGGGCTACAGCAACGACTGGGGCGGCTTTCTCATGGCCGAGCGCCGCTGGCAGATCAACGACCACACCTCGACCAGCCTGGGCGCCGAGCTGCGCAGCAATCGCGGCCTCGCCCTTTCCAGCACCACCAGCCATCGCACCGAAAACTCGGAAACCGAGCTGGCGCTGTACGGCATGCGAGATTCGCAACCGCCGGAAACCGCGCCCGGCTTCAACCGCCGCTTCGCCAGTCAGGAAAATC
>SLSR01000263.1 GCA_007130365.1 Lentisphaeria bacterium | reverse complement strand
TCGACGCGCCTACTGTCCGCGCAGGGCACATCGACGCTGCGCGCTCGACGCGCCTACTGTCCGCGCAGGGCACATCGACGCTGCGCGCTCGACGTGCCTACTGGTATTTGCTTCCGCCGCTATAAGGCCATTTTTTTATACTGTCAACCAGTTTTGCTTTTACAGGATTGTTAAAGATATACTGTTCAATGCTGTTATCTTCGAAATGCGATCTTGACCAATGATCAAACCATTCGCGCTGCCAAAATTGTCCTTTGTGCCCAAGTATGCGATTGGCTTTTCTCGCTGTCCTTGTCTTGAAATTGCGCAAAACTTTTTCCATCGACTGTCTCTGACTTGATTCCGAGATTGAGTCAGGTTCTTTCGAAGTAGGTACGCCGAGTCCGTCGGTTGACGGAGTCGGCCGACGGATCGATGTACCCTGCCGTACGGGGCACGTCGATCCGCCTGAGGCGGACTCGACATGCCTACTTGACGGCCGCGCCGTGGCTACTGACGGGTCGGGGCATCTGGATGGAATTTGCCAATCCGAGGAACCCAGACGGAAAAACAAATGCACATGATTAGGCATGATTGTATAGGCAAGCATAGTCCATACTCCTGCATGTTCCCGATATGCAATCGCTTCCACTATAGTCTTTGCGATATGGGGTCTTGATAAATAGTCAACAGAATCCGCGCGATCCAGCCATCTTTCCATTTCGATAAAGATCGCGCGCCGTTCCCGAAAGCCTTGCTGTCCGTTGTCGATGGCTTCTTCGTATTGCTTCCGCAAACTGCGAATTCTTTGTTGTCCGGCTTTCGGAATCGCTCCGTGGATTCTGATGGTGACAAAATAGCGACCGTCTACCACTTCCCAATGAGGCAGCCGTTTTCTGTAAAATCTGACGGTTGTGTGGTTTTGCTTCATTGAATTGTTTTAACAAAGTAGGTGCGCCGAGTCCGCCTTAGGCGGATCGGTGCACCCGGGATCCGCCCGGGCATATCGACGCTGCGCGCTCGACGCGCCTACTGTCCGCCCGGGCACATCGACGCTGCGCGCTCGACGTGCCTACTGTCCGCGCAGGGCACATCGACGCTGCGCGCTCGACGCGCCTGCTGAGTTTATATGATCTGGCAGCGTTCGCGGCCGCGACGGCCGATGTCGCGGCGATAGAAGGCGCCGGGCCATTCGATGGCCTGAACCGCCTGGTAGGTGTGATCGAGCGCGCTCGGCAGGTCGGAGCCGAGAGAGACCACGCCGAGAACCCGGCCGCCGGCCGTGACCGGGTTTCCGTCGGGGTCGCGAGTGGTTCCGGCGTGGAAGACCAGGGCGCCGCGTTGTTCAGCTTCGGCGATGCCGGTTATTCTGTCGCCCTTGCGATAGTTTCCGGGGTAGCCCTCGGCCGCCATCACGACACAGGCGGCCGGGCGCGGATCCCATTTCAGCTCGATTTCATGCAACCGCTGCTGCACGGTGGCGAGCATGGCCTCGGCCAGGTCGCTTTGCAGTCGCGGCAGAATGGCCTGGGTTTCCGGATCGCCGAAGCGGACATTGAACTCAAGCACCTTGGGTCCCTGGCTGGTGATCATGATGCCGGCGTAGATCACGCCGCGAAAGTCGAGCCGGTCCCTTTGGCAGCCGACGAGGAACGGCCGCAGGATCTGTTCGTCGATCTTTTGCCAGAGCGCCTGATCGACCACCGAGGCGGGGGAATAGGCGCCCATGCCGCCGGTGTTCGGCCCGGTGTCGTTTTCGCCGACCCGCTTGTGATCCTGGGAAGAGGCGAGGGGAACGACCGTGCGGCCGTCGACCAGGGCGATGATCGAGGCCTCCTCGCCGACCAGGCACTGTTCAATGATGATCGAGTCGCCGGCCGCGCCGAAGCGGCCGGAGAAGCAGGTTTCGACCGCCGCGATCGCCTGCTCGACGGTTGCCGCCACGATCACCCCCTTGCCGGCCGCCAGGCCGTCGGCCTTGACCACGATCGGGGCGCCCTGTTTCCGGATGTATTTGATCGCTTTATCGCGGGTGGTGCAGCGGGCGTACGCGGCGGTCGGGATATGATGGCGGAGCATGAACTCCTTGGCGAACGACTTGCTGCCCTCGAGGCGGGCGGCCGCGCGGTCGGGGCCGAACACGGACAGGTTCCTTTTTCGGAAAACATCCACTAACCCGTCGCACAGCGGCGCTTCCGGCCCGACTACGGCAAGCTCGACGGAGCGGGCGGCGGCGAATTCCGCCAGTGCCTCATAGTCGGAGATCTCCACTCTTTCGAACTGGTCAAGATTGGGATTTCCGGGAGCGCAATAGACGGTTTCGACTTGGGGACTGAGGCTGAGCTTCCAGGCCAGCGCGTGTTCGCGACCGCCGCCGCCAATGACCATTATACGCATGATTGTCGGATCCTTGCCTATTGTTTTAATCAGCAGAAGAAGTGGCTTCTGCACGGTTGAAGGTTGAAGGTATGCGGAGTCAAAGAAAGTTTGGCGCTTCACGGAAATCTGTTAAATGACCAATGATGAATCCGCAATACTGAATTTTGATTTTACCGGCGCTGCCCCGAAGTCCCCACCCCCTCCCGAAAAAAACCGCCCACTCGACCTGCCCCGCGCCGCCGCCTGCCCAGAACCGTTCACGAGCCGGGCTTGCCGCAGCCGTTCCAGCAGTAGGTGCAGAGGTTCTCCCGGGGCAGGGCGATCGCCTTCAGCATGTCGTCCATGGTCTGGTATTTCAGGCTGGTCAGGCCAAGGCGCCGGCGAATCCGGTCGATCATGGCGGCATAGCGGTCGCTTTGCGCGTCGCAGTACTGGTCGAGATGCGCGTCCTCGCGACCCTCGATCTCCTTGATGGTGCGCCGGGCGATCAGTTCGATTTGGGAAGAGGATCGGGAAAAGTTGAGGTAGGGACAGCCGAAGAGCAGGGGGGGGCAGGCGGCGCGCATGTGGATTTCGCGGGCGCCGTAGTCGTAGATCCTTTGAATGATGTCTTTGAGTTGCGTCCCCCGCACGATCGAGTCTTCGCAGAAGAGAATGCGCTGTTTCGAGATCAGTTCCCTGACCGGAATCAGCTTCATGCGGGCGACCAGGTCGCGAATTCCCTGGTTCTGCGGCATAAAGCTGCGCGGCCAGGTGGGAGTGTACTTGATGAACGGTCGTTCGTAGCGGACGCGGGCATGGTCGGCATAGCCGATCGCATGGGCGGTGCCGGAATCGGGGATGCCGGCCACAATGTCCACTTCCGCATCGTCGGCGGCGGCCAGGGCGGCACCGCAGCGGTAGCGAACCGCCTCCACATTCTGGCCTTCGTAGGTGGAGGCGGGGTAGCCGTAGTAGACCCAGAGGAAGGAGCATATCCGCAAATCCTGGCGGGGCGGCGCCTTTTCGACCAGCCTTTGACCGCCGGTGATCAGCACGACCTCTCCCGGCCCCAGCTCGCGAATCGGTTCGTAGCCCAGATTGGGGAAGGCGGAGGTTTCCATGGCTACCGCGTGGTCTTGATTTTTGCGGCGGCCGATAATTACCGGCGTGCGCCCGTGGCGGTCGCGAGCCGCGTACAGGCCTTCGTCGGTCAGCAGCAGGATCGAGCATGAGCCCTCGATCCTGTCCTGGGCAATGCGAATTCCCTGTTCAATGCTTTCGCCCTCGTTGATCAGGGTCGCCACCAGTTCGGTGGGGTTGACCTCGCCGCCGCTCATTTCGGAGAAATGGGCGGTCGACTGGCCAAAGGCGCGGGCGACCAGCTGCTCCGAGTTCTGGATTCGCCCGACCGTCACGATGGCATAGGCGCCGAGTCGCGAGCTGATGAGCAGCGGCTGGTCTTCGTAGTCGCTGATCACGCCGATTCCCATGCGCCCCGACATCTTGGGCAGGTCAGGCTCCAGCTTTTCGCGGAACTGGGAGTTGGTGATGTCGTGAATGAAGCGCAGCATGCCGGAGCCGTTGCCCACTGCCATGCCGCCCCGGCAAGTGCCCAGGTGAGAGTGGTAGTCGGTGCCGAAAAACAGGTCGCTGACGCAATTCTCAGAGGAAACAACGCCGAAAAAACCGCCCATCGATAATAGTCCCTGATTTTATCGCTTGCAGGAAAAGGCGGCCGACCGATTCCCTCGGCGCCCGCAAAATGTTGCCGGTTAAATGTAATTCTAATATTTGAATTGTAAACACATAGATTGTTAAACATTGCCCGTTATGTTATCCGGGGTGCGGTCAGAGGGCACAGGCCACCTATGACTATGGAGGCTTCCGCCCGGGTTGATCAAAAAGACGGCGCGATCGCTCTTTGCCTTTCGAGTGGCCTGATTTGTGGCAACAATGAATTGACAAGAGGTTGTTTTCATGCGCAGCAACAGTTCCGACAGCTCCGCCACCGCGGAGAAACTGGATTTCGTGCGGCAGATCGTGGCCGGGGACGTGGCCGTCGGCAAGAACGACGGCCGGGTGCATACCCGTTTTCCACCCGAGCCCAACGGCTACCTGCACATCGGGCACGCCAAGTCGATCTGCCTGAATTTCGGGATCGCCTCCGAATATCCGCGGGGTTTGTGCAATCTGCGCTTCGACGACACCAACCCGAGCAGGGAGGAGATGGAATATGTGGAGTCGATCAAGGAGGATGTGAAGTGGCTGGGCTGGGACTGGGAGGACCGGCTTTATTTCGCCTCCGACTATTTCGAGCAGTTGTTCGAGTATGCGGTGCAGTTGATCCGACAAGGCGCGGCCTATGTCTGCGACTTGACGGCGGAGGAGACTCGCGCCTATCGCGGCACCCTGACCGAGCCCGGCCGCGAAAGCCCCTGGCGCAACCGTTCGGCGGAGGAGAATCTAGACTTGTTCCAGCGCATGCGGAACGGCGAGTTCGCGGACGGCAGCCGCACTCTGCGCGCCCGCATCGACATGGCTTCCCCCAACCTCAACCTGCGGGATCCGGTGATCTACCGCATTATGCGGGCTTCGCACCATCGCACCGGCGATGCCTGGTGCATCTATCCGATGTACGACTTCACGCACGGCCTGTGCGATTCGATCGAGGGCATTACGCATTCGATCTGCACGCTAGAGTTCGAGCATCACCGGCCGCTCTACGACTGGTTTCTCGAGCAACTGGGGGTATTTCATCCGCAGCAGATCGAGTTCGCCCGTCTGAACCTGACCTATACCGTGATGAGCAAGCGCAAGCTGCTGCAACTGGTGCGGGAGAGGCTGGTGGACGGCTGGAGCGACCCCCGCATGCCGACCCTGTGCGGACTTCGCAGGCGGGGCTGCACACCCCGGGCGATCCGCTCCTTCTGCGGGCGGATAGGTGTAACCAAGTACAACAGCATGACCGACATCACGCTCTTCGAACACGCCCTGCGCGAGGATCTCAACCAGTGCGCACCGCGGGTCATGGGAGTGCTCCGGCCGCTGAAGCTGGTGATTGAGAACTATCCGGAGGAGCAAGAGGAGGAGCTGACCGCGATCAACAACCCGGAGGACGAGGCG
The DNA here is from genome assembly GCA_007130365.1 of Lentisphaeria bacterium. GTDB lineage: Bacteria > Verrucomicrobiota > Lentisphaeria > Oligosphaerales > PUNB01 > SLSR01. The sequence continues at coordinate 2,939 of SLSR01000263.1, read as the reverse complement.
ATGGGCACGCGTCAACTGCCGTTTTGCCGTGAATTGTATATTGAGCGCGACGATTTTCTGGAGGACGCCCCGAAGAAGTTCTTCCGCCTCAGTCCGGGGCGCGAAGTGCGGTTGCGCTACGCCTACCTGGTGACTTGCACGGCAGTGGTCAAGGACCAGGCGGGGGAGGTGGTCGAGGTGCGCTGCAAGTACGATCCGGAGTCCCGCGGCGGCAACGCGCCCGACGGACGCCGGGTGAAGGGAACCATTCACTGGGTGTCGGCCCGCCATGCAGCCACCGCCGAAGTGCGGCTCTACGACCGTCTGTTCAAGTGCGAAGATCCGGACAGAACCGAGCCGGGACGCGACTTTCGCGACAACCTGAACCCGAACTCGCTCGAGGTGCTGCGCGAATGCCGGCTCGAACCGGGCTTGCGCGAGGCGAAGGCCGGCACCACCTATCAGTTCGAAAGGCTTGGCTACTTTTGCCTGGATTCCGAGGATGCCGCGCCGGACCGCCTGGTTTTCAACCGCACGGTCGGACTGCGCGATTCCTGGGCGAAGATTGCCAACAAGAGATAGGCGGATTGCTTTATGCCAGCCCGAACAAGGAATTTACTTGACGGCCGAGCAGGCCGGGCTTTTGCCGTCTGCCTGCTTCCGGCCTTCTGGTTTGGCCTGCAAGGCCTGTCCGCCGGGGCGGCCGACTATCCGCCGGCGCAACCGGTTCGCATTGCCTTCTACAATACGGAGAACTATTTCGCGCCCGCCGACCTGGAGACCAAGGGAACGGACTCGCGCCGCGCCCTGGTCGAGATCCTGACCCGCGCCGCGCCGGACATTGTCCTGATGTCGGAAGTCGGCGGCGCCGAGGCCTTGGCGGAAATCGCCGCCAAGCTGGGCGCCCGCGGCCTGGACTATCCCTTCTCTTCCCTGGTGCGGGGCGGTGACGAGGTTCGGCATCTGGCGGTGCTCGCCCGGTTCCCTCCCGAAAGAGTCGCGCACGACACCACCTCGGCCTACAACATCAGAAACCAGGCCGAACCGGTAAGGCGCGGCTTCGCCTACTGCGTATTCCGCTGGGACAACGGCTACACTCTGCATGTCATCGGCGCCCACCTCAAGAGCAAAATGTGGAATCGTCTGGGACAGACCGACATGCGTCGCTATGAATCGCGCCTGCTTCGCTATCTGGTAAACGACCTTCTTGCCGCCGATCCGGAAGCCAATATTCTGGTGGCTGGCGACTTGAACGACTACCCGAACTCCTCGCCCCTGAACACTCTGTTCGCGCGGCGGCGGCGGCCGCAAGCTCAATTGTACGACTTGCGGCCGGTTGACGCGACCGGACTGGCCTGGACCCACTGGTGGGAAGACACCGATCTCTATTCGCGAATCGACTATTTTCTGGCCAGCTACCATCTGCTGCCCGAAATTGTCTTCGGCGAGATCTACCTGGACTTTTCGCCGGAATGGCGACGGGCTTCCGACCATCGCCTGCTGATGGTCACGGTAAACCCGCGGGAGCGGCCGATCGATGAAACAATCCTGAACCGGTTCCAACGCAATTTCCGCCGGGCTGACGCAAAAGGCGAATGACGGAAAACCGCAGCCTGTCCGGAATCGCGATCATGGGAATTATCCACATTGGGGTATATTGTCTTGAATGGCGCATATCGGGTTCAGGCACCATTTTTATTTTTGCATCTTGCTTATTTCAAGCTTGTTGCCGATATGAAAAATGGTCTTAAGTGGCTTTATATGTATTTTTTGCCCTTAGAAAAACGGTTTTAACATTTTCAGGCCATTGAACTGTACCGGGGAGCTGCCCCGAACCCCCCACCCCAACGGGGTGACCCAACCCAGGAGCCTGGGGTCAGGCGAAGCGCGACCCCGGAAAAGTGATTGATGTCATCCGGATCGAGCCGTGTTTCGTGTGGGGCAAACGCCTTGGGGCGTTTTGGATCGAGTTCCACGCCGTGAGCGTCATGTGCAGGACACGGTGTCCTTCCAAGGCTCCTTGCATAAACTCCGCGCCGACCGACGCGCAAAGATCGCATTCGCCCGTCGCATCAACAAAGAATTTCGCCCGTGCAGGGAACACCGTTGAGCAGCAGCCGATACTGATTTCCTTTCATATCACGGCAGTTGTTTGTCAATGTCAAAATTGATAAGGCCCTCTGTTGAGCGCATCGCGTACTGCTGAGATGATCTTCGAAGAACGAATGGTGGCTCCCGTATATCCATCTACTTCTAGGGTAATGATGCGCCCGGGGTCATAAAGGTCGGCCAAATGATCCCGTAACGGTTTCCCGACAAGGTGCTGTAATGCTTCTTCGTACTGGGCCACGACCGATCGATAGGGCTCTTGTTGGCTTTCAAGATTATATTCAGGCTTTGTTCCGACGAGGTGGCGAAAGGATGCCTTCGTGACAACGCCATCTACGAGCGTGAACTGGAGATTTACCTGAATTATGCCCTCGTCAATAAAGGCCCCTCTATATGTGGCGTCGGGATGTGGACGATCTTCGGAGGTGGTCTTTGTTTCTCGCGTAGCGCATGCGGCAACAAGCACAAATGACAGCGCAGCGAGAATCATCATAATGACATGGTTCGGTTTTATCATGTTTCTTTATCCTTTTTCTTTGGCCAACAAATTATTCAGTCCAATTGCCGATATTTTTCCGGGGGGGCAGGTGTCCCCGAAAACGATGGTGGTATGATATACTGCTTTCAGGCGATTGCAAGTTTTTCCTTTTGACCTACGTGTGCCTGAGGCGCGCTGTCAAGCGTCGCCTGGAACGCTTGGTTCAAGCTAGCTGCTTCGCAGCGGTATGGTCTGCCGGGGAGTGCGACTTCCCGGATTGATTGAACATGGTATCCTTTCGTCCCGGTTACAGCCGGGGAACCCAAGGTTCAAAACGAAAGGACACCCACAATGAACCTTCAATCTACCGTTG
>SLSR01000203.1 GCA_007130365.1 Lentisphaeria bacterium | reverse complement strand
TGATCACGATTCCGGACGCGTTATGGCGGAAGTTCGATCGGTCTCTGGATGCGGCGGGCGTGGCCGGCGGCGAGCACCGGGCTTTCAGGAAGTGGTTGCGCTACTATCTGGATTTTTGCTCCAAGTACAAACATGGCTATGCGGATGCGGCCAGCATTCCCCCGTTTCTGGAAAAATTGAAGTCTAAGCGGCAGCGCCCCGCGGCGCGCGAGCAGGCGGAGAAGTCGGTCGCTATCTATCAGGCCATGGTCAGGGACGCGGACAAAGAGCGTCGGCTGTCCAGATCAAAACCGGTCAGAGGGGGTGAGACAGTAAATACGGAACACGGAGGGGGGGGGAAGGGAGTCGGTGGACATTCAACGGCCAACCTCGACGTGGCGTCAGGGAGGCCGGGTTCTGGAGTAAGTTCTGGAGGTGGCGACGACGGAGGGATGCGGTTGGCCGAAGCGGGCAAGCCTTACCGGCCGGCCCCGCGGGAAGCGGGAGGCGCGTCCTGGGTGGCCGAGTTCACGGAACTTCGAGACGGCTTGAAGCGTCGGCACTATTCCCTGAAGACGCTGAAAACGTACACCCAATGGACGCGGCGGTTCCAGGCATTCACGCGGAGCAAGGATCCGCGGACTTTGACCGTGGAGGATGTCAAAATCCGCTTCCGTCTGCTGAACGACTTGCTGGAGGCGGACCTGGCCAGGGGGTCCGCCGGGGTTTTCCTGCCGAATCGGCTTGAGAAGAAATATCCGAAGGCGCCGAAGGAATTCGTCTGGCAGTGGTTCTTTCCGGCGCCGAGTTTGACGACCGTTGAAAAAACGGGAGAGAAGCGGCGCTATCACCTGCAGCAGTCACCGGTTCAGCAGGCGATCAAGGCGGCGGTGCGGGCGGCGGCGATCCCCAAACGGGTGAGCGCCCACACCTTCCGGCACAGTTTCACCAGCCATCTGCTGCGGGCCAATTACGATATCCGGACGATTCAGGAACTGCTTGGGCATAGCGATGTACGGACGACTATGATCTACACCCATACGGTACCGAGCAGAACCAGTAAGGAACGGCGCAGTCCGCTTGACTTCTGAACGACAAACGGCCTTTCAGACTCTCGCGGAACCGATGCGCCCAGATGACATACCTGATCGCTGTGCCAAAGTTCAGAAGGCAGCCGATTTCATTCTCTGTCATCCTGGCATCTTTGCGTCTTGAGCGTAGCGGGCGTGAGGTTCATTGTTCAGATTTGGCCAGCAGGGCGGTTTCGCGCTCCTCGATAAACTGGCTGGAGTAGAGGCGGTAGTAGGCGCCGCGCCGGCGGATCAGTTCGCGGTGCGATCCCTGCTCGGCAAGCCCCTCGGCATTCAGCAGCAGAATGCGGTCGGCCCGGCGGATGGTGCTCAGGCGATGGGCGATCACGAAGCTGGTGCGGTCTTGCAGAACCCGGTCGAGAGCGCTTTGCAGCAGGGCTTCGGTTTCGGTGTCGACGGCCGAGGTCGCCTCGTCTAGAATCAGGATTTTGGGGTCGGCCAGAACCACGCGGGCGAGGGCGATCAGCTGCTTTTGCCCGGCCGAAAGATGCGCGCCGTTCTCCCCGACCTGGAAGTCGTAGCCGGAGTGGCATTCCATGATGAAGTCGTGGGCGTTGGCGACCCGGGCCGCGTCCTCGATCTCCCGGTCGGTGGCGTCCAGGCGGCCGTAGCGAATGTTGTCGCGAATGCTGCCGCTGAACAGGTGCGGATCCTGGAGCACGATGCCGAGCTGGCTGCGCCATTCGGCCAGGGGCAGGGAGCGGTAGTCGACGCCCTGCGCCAGGATGGCGCCGCGGTCGGGTTCGTAGAAGCGGCAGAGCAGGCTGACGATGGTGGTCTTGCCGACCCCGGTCTCGCCGACCAGAGCCAGGGTTTCGCCGGCTCGCGCCCGCAGGGAGAAGTCGCGCAGCACCGGCTCTTCCGGACTGTAGGCAAAATCGACATTGCGGAATTCCACTCCGCCGTCGAAGTTCTTCAGCGGCCGCGCTTCGGTCGGGGGCGCATCGGGATCGGTGCCGCAATCGCGAATTTCCGGTTCGGTCTCGAGCACGGAAAAGATGCGTTCCGCCCCGGCCTGGGCACTCTGCAACTGGGGAAAGCGGCGGGCGATGTCCTCGAGCGGCCGGAAGAAGCTGACCGCATAGGCGATAAAGGCGACCAGGGTGCCGTAGGTGACGCGGTCGGCGATCACTCCCGAGCCGCCGGCCCACAGGGCGAGGGCGCTGCCGATGGTGCCGAGCAGGAGAACCGCCGGGAAGTACAAGGCCGACTTGCGGGCCGCCCAGATCGACAGATCCCGCAAATGCGCCGTGCGCTGGCTGAATTCCTCGAGAGCCGCATCCTCGCGCACCAGGGTCTTGGTGGTGCGGGCGCCGCTGACCCCTTCGTTAAAGGCGCCGGTCACCTCTGAATTGGCGCGGCGGACTTCGCGGAACAGGCGCAGGGTCACCGCCTGGTAGATCACTATCATGATCGCCAGCGGCGGCACCACCGCCAGTACGATCAATGCCAGGAGCGGGTCGAGGACGAACATGATGATGCTCATCATGATCAGTTTGCCGAGTCCGTCGATCAGGTCGGCCAGCCCCCAGGCGAAGGTGCGGGACAGCTCCTGAGTGTCCGAGGTCAGCCGCGCCATCAGCCAGCCGACCGCCCGCTGGTCGAAGAAGGAGAACGACAGTTTCTGCAGGTGGTTGAAGCAGTCGCGCCGGATATCGTGGCCGAGCCCGGTGTAGATGATGCCGGAGGTGGCGATCATGCCGCGCACCGTCAGGCCGCGGCCCAGGGCGAAGAGGAAGCAGACCAGGGCGAACCAGCCGAAGCCGCGCATGTCGTCGCCGACCGCGAACCGGTCGATCGCCGCCCTGGTCAACAGGGGCATGGCGGCGTCCAGGCCGGCATAGGTCAGCATAATCAGGAGCAGAGCCAGGAATTGGCGGGCGTATGGCCTGGCGTAGCCGAGCAGTTTGCGCAGCACCGCGGCTTTGGCGACGGTTCGGTTGTCCTGGTCGCGTCGAGTCTGCATCAGTCGGCCATCTCCCTTTGCAGATCGGCTTCCAGTTGATTTTGAATCTGGTAGATGCGCTGGTAGAGCCCCGGCTCCCGGATCAGTTGCGAATGGGTTCCCTGCTGTACCAGATGTCCGTGCTGCAGAACCAGCACCAGATCGGCCCGGGCCAAGGTGGACAGGCGGTGCGAGATGATGAAGGTGGTGGTGCATCCCCGGCGCTGGCGCAGGGCGCCCTGAATCCGGCGGTCGGTTTCCGCGTCGACCGCGCTCAGTGAATCGTCGAGAATCAGGATGGCCGGATCCTTGATCAGGGCGCGGGCGATCGCCAGACGCTGGCGCTGGCCGCCGGACAGGGTCACGCCGCGCTCGCCCAGCATAGTTTCGTAGCCTTCGTGAAAGGTGTTTTCGATCGTCCGGTGGATGTCGGCGATCTTGACCACCTCCATCATTCGCCGCTTGGCCTCGGCTCCCGGCTCGATCCGGCCTGGCGAGCGGTGGGCGCGGGGGTCGCCGAGGGCAATGTTCTCGCGAATCGTCTTGGAATAGAGGAAAGGCTCCTGCAACACCACTCCGATATGCGAGCGGATCCATTCGCGCTCGATGCGGTTGAGTTCGACTCCGTCGATGCGGATCGAGCCGCTGGCATAGTCGAGCAGGCGCGGCAGCAGGTTGACCAGGGTAGACTTGCCGGAGCCGGTGCGCCCCAGAATCGCCACGGTTTGACCCGGCTCCACTGTGAAACTCAGGTCTTTCAGAGCCGGATAGCCCGGTTCATAGGCGAAGCTGACATTGCGGAATTCGATGCCGCCCCTGATCGGCGGGCGCAGGGGGTTGGCCGGGTTCTGCTCTTCGGGCTTGTGCAGGACGGCTTGAATGCGGTTGAGCGCGACATTGGCGCGGCCGGCCTCGGAAAGGGCGTGCCCGAGCTGTCTGATCGGCCAGACCAGCATTCCGACATAGGTGAGAAAGGCGGCCAGGGTGCCGATCGTCAGCAGGCCGCGGCTGGCCCACCAGGCGCCGACCACCAGAACCAGGCAGATCTGCCCCATGCAGAGGAAGGCGGAAAATCCCCAGTAGGTCGAGACGATGCGCATCATGTCGCGCATTCTCTCGCGATAGGTCAGGTTGGCCAGGCCGAACTTCTCGCATTCGTAGGGTTCCCGGCAGAAGGCCTGAACCGTGCGAATGCCGGTAAGATTTTCCTGCAGCACATTCGACATCGCCGCCTCCGACTCGGCCATCGCCTGATAGTGGTGGCTGACCCGAAAGAAATAGTAGATCGAGCCGATCAGGACGACCGGCAGAACGGCCGTGCTGACCGCGGTCATCGGCGGACTGAGCAGCAGCATGATCGGCAGTGCCGCCGCGACCATGATCAGAACCCGGGTCACCTCCACCAGTTGACTTTCCAGAAACTGCCGTATCGTCTGCAAATCCGAAGTGCCGCGCTGAATCAGGTCGCCGGTGTCCAGGGTGTTCAGAGTCTGGAAGCCGAGCCGGCCGATATGGTCGAACAGGCGGTTGCGCAGGTTGAACGCCATGGTTTCCGAAGCCACCGAGGCGCTGCGTGCCCGCAGGTAGTCGAACCCGCCCTGGAGAGCGGCGCAGCCGACCATGGCCAGACCGCAGAGCCAGAGCCGGTCGCGCAGCCAGGCCAAGGTGGCGGGGCTAAGCTCCGGGCTGAAGGAGTCGGCGACCGCGCCGGTTGCTCCCTCGCCGCCGATCACGGTGTCGATCGTAAAGCGCACGATCAGCGGGATCAGGTAGGAAAACAGGGTGCCGACAGCAACCGCCGCCGCCGCGACCGCAAAGTGAGCGCGGCTGCCGCGCATGATTTCGCCGATGAATTTTAACTTGTCGCGCAAAAACCAATCTCCAGCCGACTTCGTTCGACCGTCTGTTCCGGGCATTCAGGCCTGACAAAGGTAGCCGGTCGGGGGTCGAATGCAAGCGTCGCGCCTTGACAAGGCGAGTTTCGGCATGATCGTATTGACAGATTGGAATCAAGCCCGTGAACGGGACGGGAAAGGGTGCATTTTTTCGCCGCACCGTTATTCCCGGTAGAGCAAAACCCAAGGAGAAGCAACATGACACTGCAAGTTCAAGACCAGGCGCCGGGGTTTCAACTGCCGGCCAGCGACGGCTCCACTTTCGACCTGGAAAAGGGGCTTTCCGGCAGCCAGGGGCTGCTGCTCGCGTTCTTTCCCTTCGCCTGGAGTCCGGTCTGCACCAATGAAGTGGGGTATCTGAACACGAACCTGGGCGAATTCAAGAAGAAGCAGGTCAAGGTGGCCGCGATTTCGGCCGACAGCCCGTTCACCCAGAAAGCCTGGGCCAAGGCCGAGGGTCTCAAGTTCCCGCTGCTGGCCGATTTCAACCGGGAAGTCATCGCCCAGTTCGGCGTGGTTCAGGAGGAGTTTCACGGTCTGCGCGGATTTGCCAAGCGTTCGGTCTTTCTGCTCGACCCCGAGCGGACAGTCAGGTACGCCTGGGTCTCGGACGATCCCGGTGTGGAACCGAACTATGCCGAGGTTCTGGGCAGCGTCGAGGCGCTGTAGACTTGGCAATGGACTATGCCAACCTTGACAGTCGGCGCGAGCCGATGCGCAAGCTGATTGCCGGCGGCCTGCCTGCCTTGCTTTTTGTGGCCTATCCACTGGCCTTGCTGGCACCCTCCGGAATCGGGGTTTTCGAGCGCTTCCACTTCGCCTTGCCGGTCGGTATGCTGGCCGGTCTGGCTGCCGCGCTGCTGCTGGCGGTCGGTCGCTTCGAAACGGTCGGCGGCCGTCAGGCCGGGCGTGCGAGGCGTCTGCAAGTGGGGGTGCTGGCGGTTCTGCTTCTGGCTCTGTTGCCGCCGTTTTTGTCGGACCGGTTTCTGCTGCCCGAGATTTTGCGGTTCGCCGGCTTGTTTTCGGTGGTTTTCTGGTTTGCCCTGGCGCGGCGCGCCTGGCTGCCCCGGCGGCTGGCCGGAATCCTGCTCGCGCTGTGGTTGCTGCATTTTCTTCACTTGACCTGGGATCTGCTCGGCGGCCGCCAGCCGGTGGGGCTGGCCGGCAACCGCAACTGGATGGCTTCCCTGGCGCTGGCCCTGGTTCCCTGGGCATGGCTGGCGATCGCCGACTGGGCAGGCGGAACTCCGGTCGACAGTTGGCGGCGGCGTCTGGCGGCGGCGGCCTGTCCGCTGGTCGGACTGGCCACCGCGCTGGGGCTGTGGTTTGCCCAGTCGCGAGCCGCCTGGCTGCTGTTGTTCGCCTATGGGCTGTGGTTTCTTCTGTTTCGAGTTTTTTCCTCGACCACACGGGTTTTCGCGGTCGCGCTTCTGGTCTTCGGCGGTCTCGCCATGTTCGCGCAAAACCCGCAGATGGTTCGGGAGCTGGATGCCGACGGTGTCCGTCTGCCGATATGGCGCAGCTCTCTGGCGATGGCCGGCGAGAACGCCCTGTTCGGGGTCGGGCCGGGCAATTTCCGCCGCGAATTCCCGAAATACCGACTGCCCGAGCAGATGGCTTCGCCCAAGGCGGCACCGGTCACCGACCATCCGCACAACGAACTGCTGCACATTGCCGCCTCGCTTGGCCTGCCCATGGCCTTGCTGTGGAGTTTGCTGCTGACTCCGCTGCTGCTGCCGCCGCCCGCCGGTCGCGGTTTGCGGGCGGCGCATTTTTCCGCCTTTGTCCTGATCGGCCACGGCATGCTCGATCTTACCCTGGCGCAGCCGCCGACCTCACTGCTGGCGCTGATCTGCCTGGGACTTTTGTGGCGCCCCCACATCCATGCCCGGATTGCCCTGCCCGGTCGCCGCCGCCCGGTGGGGGAGACCTATGCCTTGCGGACTCCGCAATGGGTGCTGGCGGCGGGAGCTTTGGTGCTCGGCCTGTTCCTGACCTATCGCGAGACCGGCGGGCAATGGCTGATGCGCCAGGGCGCGGTGGCCGAGGGCAGGGAAGACTGGCGCACCGCCTACCAGGCCTATGTTCAGGCCGGTCGCTGGACTCCCGGCGATGTGCGACCCTTCGCCTATGCCGGGAACCTGGCGCTCTATCGTTTCGACGAGCCGAAGGCGGCGCTCGACTGGTTTGTCGTGGCGGCTTTGCGCGAACCCGATTTCGGTCATATCAACGGACATATAGGCTTGGCGCTCGTCCGCCTTGGAGAGGTTCGGGAGGCGCTGCCGTTCTGGGTGCGCGAGGCCGCCTTCTTCCCGTTCGATCCGCTGGCGCAGGACAATCTTCTGACCGGCAAATTGACGGTGGGCGAATTCGACGGGACGGCGGAGCTGGTCGAGCGGGCGATCGCGGCGCGCCGCCAAACCCTGCTGCATCGGCGGCCGGAGAATGAAACGAAGGAGCTGATCGGAGTCTGGCGGCGGGCACTGGCGGACGGCGACCGGCAGACCGCGCTGAAGGCCGCCCATCTGCTGACAGCCCCCGTTTTGCGCGGCGGCCGCCTGCCGAACAGCGATTTGGTGCTGGCGGCGGCCGCCCTGCCGGAAGATTATTTCGACCATCGCTTTCGCGAACTCGACGCACTCTATTGGCAGTGGCTGATCGACGGTGTCGAACTGGGTTCTCCCGGGCGGGAGCGTGAACTGTGGGGAGCCGTCCGCCTCCTGGAGCGGAAGCGGCTGGAGGCGGAGAATGTGGCTCTCCTGCTCGCTCGGGATTCCCGGCCGCAGGCCTTGCTGATCGACCGCGGTGAAGTCGCGCAGTTGCTTGGGTTGAACGATCGGGCGTCGGTCGAATTCTCGCTTGCGCAAGGCGAAGACGCGGAATTCGACTGCGCCGTGTGGGCTGACGCCCTGCGGGAGCTGTCGGTCGAGACGGCCGGACTGCGGCTCGCCGTTCCGACCGGAGTCTGGCAGGTGGCCGAGCGCCATCGGGTACTGGCCATGGTGCTGCATGGCTACGGGGCGGACGACATCCTGCCTTTGCCCCTGCCGCCGGCCTATCGGCTCGAAGCCTGGCGCAGCGGCCGACTGTCGCCCCTGCTGGAGGCTTCGGAGCTGTCGGTCGAGCTGCTGCCCATGGGGCGATAGCCTGAAGTGTTGGGATAATCCAAATCGAAATCGGGATCGCTATCGGGATCGAATAGTTCGCATGAGGATGATTGAGATCGACGAAGCGGGTCGACTAAGCGTAACCAAGTAAGTGTGGGGACTAAGTGTAAGAGTGCCTTCGACACCCCGAACACTTGATCGCTTTCTTAAGCGTACACTTCAACGCCACCCTTACTCCGGATACACTTACGCGACCCGCTTGAACGAACGGTTTCTAATACAGACCGGCGGCTACCGACGGTAAACGGAAAGAATGCGAACAAGTAAGCATTGACATGATCCCGAAGGGGCATGATCAATGCTTTGGTTCAACAGCTGCGGGGTCAGGGAAGGGTAAGGGGCAATGATTGCCGGGCATTCTGCCGGCCTTTGCCCGGCGAGCCTGTAGC